>NZ_JBHYKM010000054.1:0-48081 GCF_042741435.1 Streptomyces sp. NPDC058955
CCCGCATCGCCGGCGTCCTCGCCGACCGGCTCACCCCGCCGGCGCGCTGAACCACCGACCCCCCCCGGCCCCCCCCCACCACCCCCCCCCCGCGGCCCCCAGCGGGCCCCCCCCCCCCCCGCCCTGTGCGCGGGCCCCCGGGCCCCGTCGGCGGGGTTGCCGTCATGGCGGGGGACGAGCGCCAGCGCGACCGCCGGGAGCGCCGCCCCGGCATCGGCCTGGGCGCGCAGCGCGTCGAGGTCGGCCACGGCACGCAGATCGCCGCCGACCCCGTCGCGCCAGGAGGGCGGCAGGGTCCCGAGCACGGCCCAGTCGGACCGCCCGTCGGTCGCCTCGCCCGGGGCCGCCGGCCGCCAGGAGAGGCGGTAGAGCGCGTCGCGTCGCACCGCCACGGCCCCGGAGACCCGCTGGGCGCTGAGCGGCCGCACGGTCAGCGCCTCGACCGTCGCCACCGGCTCCCCGGCGCCGTCCATGAGCGACAGGCCGACGGTGTCGGGCCCGGTCAGGCGGAGCCGGACCCGTACGGCGGTGGCGCCGACGGCGTGCACGGACACCCCGCGCCAGGCGAACGGCAGCCTGGTCCGGCCGTCGTGGTCGTCGCCCGCCAGCGCGGTGACGTGCAGCGCGGCGTCCGCCAGCGCCGGGTGCAGCGCGAAGCCCTCGGTGTCGACGTCGTCGGGGAGTTCGACCTCGGCGTACAGGTCGTCGCCCTGGCGCCAGGCGGCCCGCAGCCCCAGGAAGGCGGAACCGTAGGCGAGCCCGATGGCGCCCAGACGCGGGTACGCCTCGGCCGCCTTCAGCGGTGTCGCCCCGGCCGGCGGCCAGGCCGCGACGGGCTCGTCCGCCGGTACGGGACGCGGGCTCAGGACGCCGGTCGCGTGGGTCGTCCACGGGAGCTCACCGGAGCCCCCCTCGTCGTCCTCCGGCCGGGAGTGGATGCCGACGGGCCGCTCCCCGTCCGGGTCCGCCGCACCGACGATCACCTGGATCCGCACCGCCTCCCCCTCCGGCAGGGGCAGCGGCGCCTGCAGCGTCAGCTCCGCCACCTGGGCGCAGCCGACGCGGTGGGCGGCGTGGAGGGCGAGCTCGGCGAACGCGGTGGCCGGGACGATCACCGTGTCGTGCACGACGTGACCGGCCAGCCAGCCGTGCGTCTTCAGCGAGATCCGCCCGGAGAACAGGTGCCCGGCGCCGTCCGCGAGCATCGTCTCGGCGGCCAGCAGCGGGTGGTCGGCCGAGCCCATCCCCGCCGAGCGGACGTCCCCGGCGGTCTCGACGGCGTCCGGCCAGTAGCGCTCCCCGGCGAACGGGTACGTCGGCAGGTCCAGACGGGCCGCCGGTGCCCCCGGGACGATCCGCGCCCAGTCCGGTGCCGCGCCGTTGACATGGGACTCGGCCAGGGACGTGAGCAGCCGCGTCCGGTCCCCGTGGTCGCGGCGCAGCGTGCCGTGCGCCCGGGCCGCGGCCCCGACCTCCTCGATGGTCTCCTGCACCGGGACGGTGAGCACCGGGTGCGGACTGACCTCGATGAAGAGGCTGTGGCCGTCGGCGAGCAGCGCGCGCGTGGTCTCCTCGAACCTGACCCGGCTGCGCAGATTGGTGTACCAGTACGCGCCGTCGAGCGCCTCGCCGTCGACCGGCGCGGCGGTGACGGTCGAGTAGAACGGGATGTCCGCCGCCCGCGGGACGATCCCCGCGAGGTCCGCGGCGAGTCGTTCCCGGACGGCTTCGACGTACGGCGTGTGCGAGGCGTAGTCCACCGGGATCATCCGGGCCGGTACGCCGTCCTGGCGGCAGGAGTCGACGAGTTCGCGCAGTTCGTCGAAGGCCCCCGCGACCACGGTGGAGCCCGGCGCGTTCACCGCGGCGATGCTCAGGTTCCCCCGGGCCGGTACGTCGAGGAGCGCCGCGACCTCGGCGGCGGGCAGCGGCACGGAGGCCATGCCGCCCGTGCCGGCCACGTCGAGCAGGGCCCTGCTGCGCAGGGCGACGATCCTGGCGGCGTCGTCGAGCGTCAGCGCCCCGGCGAGGTGGGCGGCCGCGATCTCGCCCTGGGAGTGGCCGACGACGGCGTCCGGGCGGACGCCCGCCGCCTGCCACACCCGGGCCAGGGAGACCATGACCGCGAACAGCGCGGGCTGCACGACGTCCACCCGCTCCCACGAGGGGGCGCCCGGCGCGCCGTGCAGCACGTCGAGCAGCGACCAGTCGGTGTACGGGGCGAGCGCCTCGGCGCAGGCGTGCAGGTGCGCGGAGAAGACCTCGGAGGTCTCCAGCAGGTCGACGGCCATCCGCTCCCACTGGGACCCCTGCCCGGGGAACACGAACACCGTCCGGGCGGCGGTGCCCCGGCCCTGGACGACGTTCCGGGCCGCCTCGCCGTCCGCCAGGGCCCGCAGCCCCGCCAGGAACTCCTCCCGCGTGTCGGCGACGACGGCCGCCCGGTGCTCGTGGTGGTCGCGCTCATGAGCCAGCGCGTGGCCGATGTCGAACGGCCCGGTGTCCGGGTGGTCCAGGGCGAAGTCCAGGAGCCGCCGTGCCTGGCCGCGCAGGGCCTGCTCGCTGCGGGCGGAGACCAGCCACGGCAGCGTGCCCGCCGAGACGACCGGCGGCTCCGGGTCCGCCGGCGCCTCGGGCGGGGCCTCCGGGCCGGGCGGGGCGGCCTCCAGGATGACGTGCGCGTTGGTGCCGCCCACGCCGAACGACGACACGGCCGCGCGCGGCGGACGGCCCGTCTCGGGCCACGGACGCGCGGCCGTCAGCAGCTCGACGTTGCCCAGGTCCCAGTTCACGTGGGGCGTCGCGGCGTCCACGTGCAGCGTCCGGGGGAGCAGCCCGTGACGGAGGGCCAGCACCATCTTGATGACACCGGCCACGCCCGCCGCGCCCTGCGGATGGTTGAGGTTGGACTTCACCGAGCCGAGCCACAGCGGCCGGTCGGCGGGCCGGTCCTGCCCGTAGGTGGCGAGCAGCGCGTGCGCCTCGATCGGGTCGCCCAGGGTGGTGCCGGTGCCGTGCGCCTCGACCGCGTCGACGTCGCCGTAGGTCAGGCGGGCGTCGGCCAGCGCCTGCTCGATGACACGCCGCTGGGAGGGCCCGTTGGGGGCGGTCAGGCCGTTGCTGGCGCCGTCGGAGTTGACCGCCGAGCCGCGCAGGACGGCGAGGATCCGGTCGCCGTCGCGCTGCGCGTCCGACAGCCGCCGCAGCAGCAGCAGACCGACGCCCTCGCCCCAGCCGATGCCGTCGGCGGCGGCCGCGAAGGGCTTGCTCCGCCCGTCGGGGGCCAGCCCCCGCTGCCGACTGAACTCGGTGAACCAGGCGGAGGTGGCCATGATGGTGACGCCGCCGGTCAGCGCCCGCTCGCACTCGCCGGCCCGCAGCGCCTTGATCGCCAGGTGGAGCGCCACCATCGACGACGAGCAGGCGGTGTCCACGGTGAGCGCCGGGCCCTCCAGGCCGTAGGCGTAGGCGATGCGGCCGGACATGATGCTGGCCTGCGTGCCCGTGAGGATGTACCCCTCGACCTGCTCCTTGGTGGGCAGCAGGCTCATGTTGTAGGTCTGGCCCACGCTGCCGATGAACACGCCGGTGCGGGTGCCGCGCAGGGAGGACGGCGGGATGCCCGCGTGCTCGAAGGTCTCCCACGCGACCTCGAGGATCTGCCGCTGCTGCGGGTCCATCGCCAGCGCCTCGCGCGGGCTGATCCCGAAGAAGTCCGCGTCGAACCGGGCGGCGTCGGAGACGAACGAGCCCTTGCGGGTGTAGGTCTTGCCCGGGGCGTCGGGATCCGGGTCGTAGATGTCGTCGATGTCCCAGCCCCGGTCGGTCGGGACGTCCGTGACGGTGTCCTTCTCGGCCACCAGCATGTCCCACAGCTCCTCCGGGGAGGAGATGCCGCCGGGGAACCGGCAGCCCATGGCGACCACGGCGATCGGCTCGCGCTCCCGCCCCTCGGCCTCCTCGAGACGCCGACGGGTCTGACGGAGGCTGGCCGTCGTCCGCTTCAGGTAGTCGCGCAGCCGTTCCTCGTTCGCCACCGGACCGAGCTCAGCCGCCGGGTCGAGGTTCATCGGGCCTCCCCCTTGCAATTCACCAATTGACAACGCAATGCGAATTCCGATCGCTTGTGCCGGTGACACAGAACACGGCGAATCATGATCGCAGTCGCGTCTTACGGGGGACTTGGTCCGTTCTAAAACAAAGCAGAGCCGCGGAATTTAGCCGCGATTTAATGGGCGGCGGCAGAATATGCCGGGCTCAGATGTGACGGAGAAGGGTGGGTAATGAGCGGCATCCTCAGTCCGCCGGGACCGCGGCCCGGGGTCCTTTCCGACGGGGCCCGCCTCCTGCGGTCGGGTCTGGCGACCGACGGGGTGGCGACGACGAACGAGCAGTTCGACGCGTGGCTCGCCCGGTGCGAGCAGACCGTCCGGGCGCGGGTCGAGCGGGTGCCGCTCGCCGGCCTGAAGGGCTGGCACTTCACCGACGGGTACGGCGTCCTGGCGCACGACAGCGGCAAGTTCTTCAGCGTCGAGGGCATGGACATCACCCGCACCGGGCCGAGGACCCTGTCCTGGCAGCAGCCGCTCATCAACCAGCCCGAGGTCGGCATTCTCGGCCTGCTGGCCAAGGAGTTCGACGGCGTCCTGCACTTCCTGATGCAGGCCAAGGTTGAACCGGGCAACCGCCGCCAGCTCCAGCTCTCCCCGACCGTACAGGCCACCAGGAGCAACTACACCAAGGTGCACGGCGGGGCGTCCACGCCGTACCTGGAGCACTTCCTGCCGACCGGCCGCGGCCGGGTGGTCGCCGACGTGCTCCAGTCCGAACAGGGCACCTGGTTCCTGGGCAAGCGCAACCGCAACATGGTCGTCGAGACGACCGCCGAGGTGCCCCTCCGCGACACCTTCTGCTGGCTCACGTACGGGCAGATACGACGCCTGATGGCCGAGCCGAACCTGATCAACATGGACTCCCGCACGGTGCTGGCCTGTCTGCCCTCGGCGGTGTCCGACTGGCAGGACGACCTGGTCGAGGAGGCCCCCGACCCGGAGTACGCGGCCGGTCTGCGCCGGTCGTACCAGGCCGGCGAGGCCGACGGACGGCACACCGACGTCGAGATCCTCAGCTGGCTCAACGACGTGCGCACCGGCACGGACCTGCGCGTCGACCGCGTCCCGCTCTCCGCGCTGCGGGACTGGCGGGTGTCGGACGACGACATCGCGCACCGCGAGGGCAAGCACTTCAAGGTCATCGGGGTCTCGGTCGAGAGCGGCCAGCGCGAGGTCACCGCCTGGTCCCAGCCCCTGCTGGCCCCCTGCGACACCGGCGTCGTCGCCTTCCTGACCGCCCGCGTCCACGGGGTGCCGCACCTCCTCATGCGGGCCTCCGTCGAGCCGGGATTCCGGGACGTCGCGGAACTCGGCCCCACCGTCCAGTGCAACCCGCGGAATTACGCCGACGTACCGCCCGAACAGCGCCCCCGATTCCTCGACCACGTGCTCCGGGCGACCGACGACGTCCGCTACGACGTGGTGCTCTCGGAGGAGGGCGGTCGTTTCTACCACGCCGAATGCCGCTACATGGTGGTCGAATGCGACGACCCCGCGGCACTCGATCCCCCGCCGGACTACCGGTGGATGACCGTCCGTCAGGTCCTGGCGATGCGGCAGCACTCCCACTATCTCAACGTCCAGACGCGCAGCCTTCTGGCCTGCCTCGGATCCCTCTGGTAGGCGTGATGTCCCACGAGAACAGTGCTCTGTGGTTCAGGCGGTTCGTGCCGGGGGCCGAGGAGGCCCCGACCCGACTGGTGTGCCTGCCGCACGCCGGCGGCTCGGCCTCGTACTTCCTCCCCCTCGCCCACGCGCTCGGCACCCGCGTCGACGTGCTGGCGGCGCAGTACCCCGGCCGCCAGGACCGGCGCGGGGAGCCGTGCCTCGACGAGATGGGCGCCCTGGCGGACGCCGCCTTCGAGGCCCTGCGCCCCTTTCTCGACCGGCCGGTGGCCCTGTTCGGCCACAGCATGGGGGCGACGCTCGGCTTCGAGCTGGTGCGCCGGATCGAAGCCGACCCCGCGACGAGCGCCGTCCGGCTGTTCGCCTCGGGGCGACGGGCGCCCGCACGGCCCGGAGGCCGGCTGGTGCACCTCTTCGACGACGACCGTCTCCTCGCCGAACTCGCCAGTCTCGACGGCACCGACGCCCGCGTCCTCGGCGACGAGGAACTCATGCGTTCGGCGCTGCCCGCGATCCGCGCCGACTACAAGGCCGCGGAGACCTACCGGCCGGCCGGTGACGCCAGGCTGGACTGCCCGGTCACGGCCCTCGCCGGAGCGAGCGATCCCAAGGTGACGCTCGACGACGTGCGCGCGTGGGAACACCACACCACGGGCGGGTTCGAGCTGTGCGTCTTCCAGGGCGGGCACTTCTTCCTGGCGAACCACTGGGAGGCGATCGTGCGCCTGGTCACCGAACGCCTGCACGCCCAAGCACGGATTTAGCGTCCTTCCCCATGCTGCTGTGTGTCATTCGAAAACGCAGCAGGGGAGAACGCGTGTCCACGCGAAGAGCAGTGTTGAAGGGCGCCATGGCCACCCTGGCCATGGCGGGCCTCGGTGTCGTGGGGGCCGAGGGCCGCGCCCTGGCGGTCGACGCCGAATGGGAGCGGCTCTGCAAGCGGCTGACGGGACGGCTGGTGCTGCCGTCCAGCGGCGACTACGACCTGGCCAAGCAGTTGCACCGGTCGATGTTCGACGGCATCCGCCCGGCCGGAGTCGCCTACTGCGAGACCGTCTCCGACGTACGGGCGTGTCTGTCCTTCGCCCAGTACAACGACATCCCCGCCGTCGCGCGCAGCGGAGGGCACAGCTACGGCGGCTACTCCACCACCCAGGGCCTGGTCATCGACGTGTCCCGGCTGAACTCGATCCAGGTGGGCGAGCGGACCACGGTCGTCGGCCCCGGCGCCCAGCTCACCGATCTCGTCGACGCCGCCGGCGCGCACGGGGTGGGGCTCGCCTCCGGGATCTGCCCGACGGTGGCGATGGGCGGGTACCTCCAGGGCGGCGGCATCGGCTGGCAGACCCGGGCGCTCGGCCTCGGCTGCGACTCGCTGACGTCCGTGCAGGCCGTGCTCGCCGACGGCAGCGTGGTCACCTGCTCCGAGCAGAGCGACCCGGACCTGTTCTGGGCGCTGCGCGGCGGCGGCGGAGGCAACTTCGGCATCGTCACCCGCTACGAGCGACGCCACACCACGATCCCTCGGATGGTCAACTACACGCTCGCCTGGTCCTGGGACCACGTCAAGGACGTGGTGGAGGGCTGGCAGCGATGGCTGCCGAGCGCACCCCGGGAGCTGGGCGGCCGCTGCCTGCTCGGGCTCCTCAACGCCGCCCCCGGCGCCACGCCGCTGCTCATCACCGACGGCACCTTCCTCGGCTCGCCCGAGGACCTCGCCGGGCACCTGGACGCCATGGTCTCGGCGATCGGCCACGCCCCGGCCGGCCGCGACGTGCAGGAACTCGGCTTCCGCGACGGGATGATGTCCTGGTTCAAGTGCTCGGACAAGACCGTCGCCCAGTGCCACCGGGTCGGGCAGAACCCCGACGCCACCCTTCCCCGGGCCGGCTTCCAGATCGACCGGTCGCGCCTGTTCAAGCAGACCCTCCCGTCCTCCGGGGTCGACGAGATCCTCGCCGCCTTCGACGCCGAACGCCGGGCCGGCCACATCCGGTTCGTCCACCTGTTCGCGCTCGGCGGGGCCGCGTCCGACGTTCCCCGGACCGCGACCGCGTACGTGCACCGGGACGCCGAGTTCTCGGTGGACTGGGCCACGGTCCTGCCGTCGGTGATGGACAACGACCAGGAACGGGCGGCGGCCCGCGCGTGGATCGACCGGGCCTTCACGGTCACGGACCGGTACTCGACCCACGAGACCTACCAGAACTACATCGACCCCGACCTGGAGGACTGGCGGCAGGCGTACTACGCCGAGAACTACCCGCGGCTCGTCCAGGCGAAGCGCACCTACGACCCGCACGGCTTCTTCAGCTTCGCGCAGAGCATAGGCTGACGCCACGGCACGCGACCCTGCGGACCGGCACTCCCGGTCCGCAGGGTCGCGTGCGGTCAGGCCAGCTTTTCTAGGGCGCGCACCACGGCGGACGGAGGGGGCATCTCGTCCGTCTCCGCGCGCAGCTTCTCCGCCGCCGCCCGGCACCCCGGCTCGGTGAGCACCCGGGTGACCGCCGCTCCGATCTCCGCGGCGTCCGTCCCCGCGTCCAGCGTGACGCCGGCGCCGCCGGCGGCGAAGTTGGCGGCGTTGAAGGGGTTGTCGGCGGTCTGCGGCATCAGCACCTGGGGCAGGCCCTGGCGGGCCGCGGTCAGCAGCGTGCTGGTGCCGCCCTGGTGGACGATGGCGTCGCAGCTCTCCATGAACAGATGCAGCGGGACGTTCTCGGCCACGCGGGCGTTGGCGGGCAGCGTGCCGAGCTTCCTCCGGTCGTCGGGGCTGATCGCCAGCACCACCTCGACGTCGAGACCGGCGAGCCCCTCGACGACCCGGGGCAGCACGAACGCCTCGTCCCCGGCGAGCGCGGCGGTGGAGGTGCCCCAGGTGACGCACACCCGGGGACGGCCGGGCCGGTCGAGCACCCAGTCCGGAGCCACGGCCGAGCCGTTGTAGGGGACGAACCTCATGGGCAGCCGACCGCTCAGACCGGGGAACTGCAGACTCGTGGGCCAGGGGTCGACGGTGCGCACCGGATAGTCGTTGCGGACCTCCACCCCGTAGTGGTCGTACAGCTCGGGCAGGCCCGTGGGCCACTCGGCGCGGACGTCGCCGTCGGCGGCGCGGCCCTGCAACGGCTGACTGACCATGCGCATCACGTCGGGGCCCCAGGTCTGCCGGACCAGCGGCACGCCCCGCAGCGCCGCGACCAGCGGGGCCGCGAACACCATCGAGTCGGTGACCAGCAGGTCCGGCCGCCAGCGCTCGGTGAACCGCAGCAGGCCGGGCGCCATCCGGCCGGCGGCCTCGACCAGCGGGGCCATGGCCGCGTCCCGCAGGTCGGCGTGCTCGTCGTCGTAGTCGGCGGGGGGCTCCCCGGCGTCCGCCGTGCCCGCCAGACCGCTGTCGGTCCACTGCCCGGCGGACGCCTCGATCACGCGCTGCCCGCCGCGCGACCGCAGCACGCCGTCCATGATCCCGTAACCGTGGCCGACCTCGACGGCGGGCAGTCCGACGGCGGTGATCGCCCGGCTCAGCTCGGGCTGGGCGGCCACCCGCACGTCATGCCCGGCCGCCCGGAACGCCCAGGCCAGCGGCACCATGTGGAACAGGGGAGTGGTCGTGGCGGCGACGGGGGTGAAGAGGATGCGCAAGGGATTCCTCCGGCTCGGGCCTTCGGCGGCCAATGGGTCGTCAGTGCGCGACGAGGTTCGCGAGGGTGTGGACGACCTCGGCGGGGGAGGGCATCCCGGCGATCTCGTCACGGATCTTCCTCGCCGCCTGCCGGATCGACTCGTCCGTGCAGGCGTCGGTCACCGCGGACGCGATGGCGTCGCCGTCCACGGTGGCGGCCTCCAGCACGGTGGCGGAACCGCCGCCGGCGAACGCCAGGGAGATCATCGGGGTCTCGGCCGTCTCCGGGACGAGCACCTGGGGCACCCCGAGGTGCGCGGCCGTCAGCACCGACCCGGCCCCGCCCTGGTTGACGATCGCCGCGCAGTGCGGCAGCAGCAGGTTGATGGGCAGGTTCTCGGCGACCCGCACGTCGTCCGGCAGCTCGCCGAGAAGCGCCCGGTCGGCGGGACTGACGGCGACCACCAGCTCGATGTCGAGCGGGGCGAGCGCGCCGACGACGCGCGGCAGCAGGCCGGGGTCGCCGCCCAGGACGCTGTTGGTCGTCCCCCAGGTGACGCACACCCGGGGCCGCTCGGAGGGCTCCAGGACCCACTCCGGGACGGTGCTCGCCCCGTTGTACGGGATGTAGCGCTCGTGCACGCGGCCGTCGGGGCGGCCGAACTGCTTGAGGCTGGGCGGCCAGGGGTCGACGGTGCGCAGCGGGTAGTCGTTGCGGACCTCGGCCCCGTACCGGTCGAACAGCGCGGTGAGCCCGGTGGGCCACGCGTCGCGTTCGGTGCCGTCGAAGGGCTGGCCCTGCAGCGGGTGGCCGTAGATGATGTCGGGACCCCAGATCTTGCGCACGAGTGGAATGCCCAGTGCCGCCGCCACCAGGGGAGCGGCCATCACGATCGGGTCGGTGACGATCAGGTCGGGACGCCAGCGCTCGGCGAACGCCATGAGGTCCGGCGCCATCCTGGTGGCCAGCTCGACCACCGGCCCGAACCGCTCGTCCCGCAGGCGCCTGCGCTCCTCCTGGGACATCGCCTCCAGCTCCGCCGGGCTGAAGCTGTTGCCGCTGCGCAGCTCCACCATGGCGCCCATGAAGTCGAAACCCTCGCCGACCTCCACGGCGGGCAGCCCGATGCCGAGGGTCGTCGGCGTGAGCGCCGGCTGCGAGGCCACCCGTACGTCGTGTCCCGCCGTACGGAAAGCCCAGATCAACGGAGCCTGGTGATACAAATGGGTCCTGGAGGGCAACGGGGTGAACAGGACGCGCACGACATACCTCCGTGGACGGCTGACGCTGGTCCACACAGTCCACCCCACCCCCCTAAAAAGGGGCTGAAAACACCTGTGGGATGCTGTCACCGTGTCACCAACGGCTCGCGAGAACAAGACCGCCGCCGTACGCCGGGCGGTGAGTGAGGCCGCCCTCAGCCTGGCGGTCGAGTGCGGATGGGAGAACGTCCGCGTCGAGGACATCGCGGCCCGGGCCGGCATGTCCCCGCGCTCCTTCAGCAACTACTTCCGCAGCAAGAACGAGGCGATCTACGCGGTCGACCTCGACCGGTCGGCGGCGATCCAGGAATACCTCCGTGCCCGCCCGGCCGACGAACCGCTGTGGGACGCCGTCGTCCACGCCACGCTGGCCGCCCTCTCGGTCGGGGACATGCGCGACCGGGACCTGGTCAGCAAGGTGCGGCTCGCGGTGGCGGCCTCCCCGCTGGGAGGCGAGTACCTCAAGGTGCACGCGGTGCGGGAGGCGGCCCTCGCGGCGGGCATCGCCGAACGCCTCGGCGTGGACGCCGACACCGACCTCTACCCGCGGCTGATGGCCTCGACCGTGGTCGGCGCGGTGCGCGTGGCGATCGAGTTCTGGATCGTCTCGGCGCAGGACACACCGCTGGCGGACTCGATCCGCCACGCCCTGGAGACGGTCTCCGCAGGCCTCCCCGAACCACCCCGACGGACCGGCGGTCCCCGACAGCAGGAGACCGCCGGGCCGTAGGCGGCTCAGCCCGGCGCGGCGGCGCGCAGCCGGGCCAGGCGGTGGAGCAGGCCGAGCACGAGGGACACCGGTGCCCTGCCCCCGACGATCCGGAGCAGCGACCGGATCAGCCACAGCTGCGTCTCGGCGGCGTGGGACGGGGCCCCGTGCACGTCGTCGTGCGTGAGGATCCGGATGTCGCGGACGTGCTCGCGGAGCAGCGCGACGTCCGACCCCGGGATGATCTCGTCGCGCGCGCAGGCGACGTAGCGCACCGGGATGTCCAGCGCGCGCAGCTCCTCGGGCCGCAGGGCCCACTCCCGCAGCCGGTCCAGCACGGCCTCCGGCTTGTCGCCCGTCAGGTGCGCCAGGGTGTCCACGGTGAGCCTGGGCAGGCGGGCCTGCCACGAGCGGTCCGTGAAGAAGTCGTGGACCGGCGCCCCGGCGGTGAGCACCGACCGGATCCTCCCGTCCTCCAGCGCGCAGCGCAGCGCCAGGTGGCCGCTGAAGCTCAGCGCGAGCAGATGGGAGTTCGCCGTGTCGGCCCGGTCGCCCACGTGGTCGAGCAGGTGGGACAGCATGCGCCAGCCGTCCGCGTCGTACGGGAGGGTGTTCTCGCCCACTCCGGGCATCTCGGTGATGATCCCGGCCAGGCCGAGGCGGCGGATGGCGGCCAGGGTCGGTGCCCACGCCTCCTTGACGGTCACGATGCCGCCACTGACGATCATCACCGGCCTGCGCACGCCGTCGGACAGCCCGGTCGCCCACGCGACGACGCGACCGGCCGGCAGATCGAGCTCCAGCCGCTCGATGTCCTTGTCCGCACGCCGCCACGCGTCGAACGTCCGGACGGTCTCGGACATGGCCTTCCGCCGGGCGGGGCCGTCCACGAACGGGAACCGGGCCATCGCGTGGTGGCGGCAGGAGTCCAGCAGCCTCCCCTGACGCTCCAGCTCCCGCGCGGACCGGGACCACTCGGCCGTCCACGAGCCGTCGCCGTCGGCATCCGTGCGGATCCGCGCCAGCACGTCCTCGTGCAGGGGGATCCGCTGCCCCTTCGTGTGGGCCAGCACGAACCGCTTCAGCTCGCCCACGTCGTTGGTGCCGGCGTCCCCCGGGGCGTCCTCCCGGAAGTCCTCCATGGCCTTCTTGATGTCCGTGAGCAGATCCGCGGCCTCGGCGCCGTCGATCACCCGGTGGTCGAAGGTGAGGTTCAGCCGCATCACGGGCGCGACCGCCGTCCCGCCGTCGCGCACCACGGGCCGGTCGGCGATCCGGCCGAGACCGAGCGTCACGGTCGTCCCGCCGGTGGAGTGGAACCCGTCCACCGCGCTGTGCGACAGCGAGGTGACCGCGAACGAGCCGAGAGCGGCTGCCCGGGTGCGCAGCGGACGGATCCGGGACCGGTACGCCGCGCCGCCGACCAGCAGGGGCAGCCGGCGGATCAGACGGGCCCCGGCGAACTCCGGGAGCTGCTCGGCGTCACCGCGCGTGTAGTGGTCGACCTGCCGCTGGATCTCGTCCAGGTCCGTGACCTGGAGGTCCGGGAGGACGGCCGACAGCACCACGCGCTGCCCGTTCACGGTGTGGTCCATCGTGAACTTGCCGTGCACCGAGGGGAAGCGGGCGACCCTCGGGCGGAGCCGGCCGTGGATCGCGGCGTTGGCCTCCGGGTGGGCCGCCAGGGCGCGGCTCGCCGCGTGCAGCACGTAGCTCAGCCAGGAGTAGTGGCGGCCCGCCGCACGGGCCCGCGTCCGGTGGTCCCTGATCCGGCTCATGTCCACCTCGGTGTCGAGGTGGACCGGCGCGAACGACCTGATCTCCCGGAGGAAGTACAGCGTGGGTCGCCGTTCCCTGGCGAGTGGCCTGATGCTCACGCCCGCACCGCCACCTCGTGGATCCCGTGGAGGCTCCCGGCCTCCAGCACGTCCGGCAGCGAGATCGACCGGCCCGTGCTCCGCTCCAGGGCCGTCAGCAGGGCCAGCAGGTGCATCGAGTCCCAGCCGGGGACCTCGTCCAGCGGTACGTCCGCGTGCTCGGGGCCGACGGGCAGCCCGATCTCGTCGCGCACCAGGACCAGGAAATCGTCGAGGGTCGTCAACGGCTCTCCTCCAGAGACTCGGTGAATCGGATGTGCGGGGGCGGCGCGAGGATGCCGGCGGGGTCGGACAGGTCGTACCGGAAGGTGAGGACGCCGTCCTGTTCGCCGGCGAGGGCGAAGCCGTGGTCCGGGTAGAAGGCGCGCACCGCGGAGTTCTTGGGGCCGGGCCGGTAGACCGCCTCGACCGTGCGCGCCCCGGCGGCCTTCGCGTCCGCCAGGACCGCGCTCAGGCACGCCGTCTCGATGCCGCGGGAGAACACCCGGCAGCTGAGGACGAAGGTGTCGATGTGCACGGTGTCGCCCGCCCGGCGGGTGAAGATCACCCCGACCATGCCGTTGTCGCCGAAGCGGTCCCCGGAGTGGATGCCGAGCACGCGCGTGTCCGGCCCGGCGGCGGCCTCGGCCACCTGCGGCGGCTGGCACCGCAGCATGCTCGTGTGGAACTGGTTGGTCCGCAGGGTGAGCTGGGCCGCACGGGCGATGCCCGCCTCGGCCACCGGCGCGAGCCGCACCCGGACGTCCAGCTCGCGCAGGTAGTCGGCGAGGGAGTCGAACGAGCTGAGGAACGTGTGCCGCTCCTTCTCCTCCCGGTACCGGGCGGGGCGGGCGCGGTCCTCCGCGTTCAGCTCGCGGGTGTCGAACCAGCCGTCGCGCAGCAGCCGTTCGACGTGCCGGGCCGGCTCCTCGTCCAGCCGCACCACCGCGACCCCGGGCAGCGCGTGCCGGACGAGTCCGCACTCGTAGGCGCTGTCGTCGGCGAAGACGAAGGAGTCCACGCCGAGGTTGAGGTCCCGGGCCAGGTCGCGGAGGTTGTCGGGCTTGGCCCGCCAGTTGGCCGCCACCTGGACGAAGTCGTCGGGCCGCAGGACCATGCCGGGGTGCTCGCGCAGCGCCTCCTCGACCGGCCCGGGGTCGTTCTTGCTCGCCACGGCCAGCAGGACGCCCTGCGAGCCGAGCTGCCTGACCACGTGCTGGAAGGCGGTGAACGCCTCCCCGCGCAGGCCCTCGCCGACCTCGATGCCCTCCTGCCCGTCGTCACCGAGCACCCCGCCCCACAGCGTGCCGTCCAGGTCGCACACCAGCGCCTTCTTGGTGCGTCCGGTCAGATGGCGGGCGAGATGGCCGACCTCGCGGGCGTACCGGGCCAGCAGGGCGGGCGACAGGCCCGTCCTGGCGTAGCGGCCGAGCCGGGCGTCCTCGGCGGGCACGCCCTCGGCCAGCAGCGGATCCAGGTCCAGCGTCAGCACCGAGGGAAGCTCGTCGCCCAGCTCCAGCAACCGGATGTTGGCCCTGCGCCAGGCCGCGCCGAGCCGGGCCCGCGACCGGTGGTCGACGAGCTGCGCGGTGAACCGCCGCGGCAGCGGCAGGGTGTTGAGCACCAGCGTGGCACCGGACCGCCGGCCGAAGACGGCCGCGAGGTCCCGCACCCGCGCCACCATGCCGTCCAGGACCCGCTCGGCGTCCTCCGCCGTCCACGGCACGGGTACCTCGTCGAACACCATGTCGGGGTCCAGGACGCACAGGACGACGTCGGGCTCGGCCGCGTACAGCCCGCTCTCCGGGTCGCCGAGGTCGAAGACGTACGCGTCGAAGTCGGACAGCCGCGGCCGCAGGAGCAGGCCGTGCCGCGCCAGCTCCGCGGTGAGCGGGGCGACCAGCGGGCCGAGCGTACGGTGCCCCGTGACCGCGACCGCGACCACCGGGGTGTCCGGATGCGCGCGCAGCACCTCGTCGGGGTCGAGCCGGGCGAGCAGACGCCCGGCCCGCTCCAGCTCCTCGCCGTCGAGTTCGCTCAACAGGCCCCGGACCAGCGGATAGGAGGCGGCGAGCCGCCCCGACCCGTGCAGCTCGGACAGCGTCACGCCGCCACCTTCTCCAGCGCGTAGCCCGCCTTGATCCACTTGCTGGACTCGATCGCGACGCCCACCGCGCGGTCACCGGTGATCATGCGCTCCAGCAGCCGTTCCAACTGGAAGAACGGCAGCGCGTTGCCCGTGTTGCCGGTCTCCCTGACACAGCTGACCTCCTGGGCGTCCGGCACGTCGAGCCGGGCGTGGATCTCGTCGGTCATCCGTCCCGACAGCTGCGGCGGCAGCACGTAGTCCACCTCGCCCCGGTCCCAGTTCAGCGCGTCGAGCATCTCGTCGAGCGTCTCCACGGCCAGCGGCGGAACCGCTTCCTGCACCGACTTGTAGTCCTCGACCGCGGCGGGCCGGTCCACATGGCGGTCGGCCCCGCCGAACCAGTTCAGCGTCTGCCCGGGCTCCCGCCCGCGCCCGACGCACCGCACCCGGGTCCGCAGCAGCTCCACCCCGTGCGCCCCCGGCTCCACGCCGAGGACCGCCGCACCGGCCCCGTCGCCGAACAGCACGCCGTTGACCTGCTGGTCCGGCGGCAGCGAGCCGACGTCCACCGAGAGGTCGAGGTGCTTGGCGCAGGAGTCGGCGCCGATCACCAGCGCGGTCCGGTGCTCACCGGAACCGAGCAGCCGCCGCGCCACGTCCAGCGCCTGGACCGCGCCCGTGCACCCCGACTGGAGCTGGTACGTGGCCACGTCGTCGATGCCCAGCCGGTCGGCCACGACGTTCACCGTGGCGGGCATCAGCATGTCGGGCGACGAGGTGCCCATGACGAGCAGATCCACGTCGGACGGCGCCGCCCCGGCGCCGGCGAGCGCCCGCTCCCCGGCGGTCGTGGCGAGGTCGGCGAGGGAGAACCGGACCTTCCCGGAGTCCAGGTCGACCGAGTAGTACCGGGTCGGGGTGTCGATGAAGGACTCCACCCACTGCTCCCACACGGAGGGCAGGTCGAACTTCCTGGCGAGGGACGCGATGTCGATGGGCGGGCCGGGCAGCACTGTCCCGGCCGAGTGCAGGTACACGCTCATTTCCGTCCTCTTCTCGGCTGCCACGGCCATGCTGCGCGGCACGGCTTAAGCGGCCCTAAGGGGTCGCTGCTACGCGCTGGTCGAGGTGCCGAAGCGGGTCCTGAGCGCCTCGGCGAGACCGGCGCCGCCGTGCCCGCGCGGCGCGGCCCAGACGACCCGGCCGTCCGGCCTGAGGAGGACCGCCTCGGCGTCGACGTCGGGCAGCGGCTTCGTACGGATCAGGGACACCCGGTCCGTCCACCCGGCGAGGTCGAGACGGCCGCCGTCGCCGTCGGGGTCGTCGCTCAGGTCGAGCAGGACACCGCGGCCGGCCGCCCACGCCTCGGCCAGCCCGGCGACGGCCTGGGCCGCGGCCGCCACCCCCGGGATCCGGCGGCCCAGCAGCGGATGGGCGTCCTCCTGGACGTCCCCGTCGAAGGCCACGCGGGTGTCCGTGCCCCCGACCATCCTCACGAAGTACTCGTTGACGTCCGGGAACCGCACGAGCTCCGCCATCACCTCGCGAAGCTCCGTCAGCGGATGGAGCAGCGCGACCTGCGCGCGGACCGTCGCGCACGCTCGCCGGGCGACCGGAAGGCGCTCGGCCTCGTAGGTGTCGAGCAGGCCCTCCGGCGCGGACCCGGCGAGGTCCGCCGCCAGCTTCCAGCCCAGGTTCACCGCGTCGTCCATGCCCGTGCTGAGCGCCTGCCCGCCCAGCGGGAAGTGCGTGTGCGCCGCCTCCCCGGCCAGGAACACCCGGCCCGCGCGGTAGCGGTCGGCGAGCCGGGTCACGTGGAACCACCGCGCCGACCAGGTCGGCTCGTCCCCGGTGAACTCCACGCCCGCCAGCCGCTGCGCGGCCGCCCGGATCTCCGCCGGCGACGGAGCGCCGTCCCGGCTCGGCGGCTCGACGCCGAACTCGCCGGTCAGCACCCGGACCGTGCCGGGACCGATCGGGCTCACCGCGAAGAGCCCGGCGGGATACTCCTTCGCGCCCATGTGCTGGTTGAGGACGCTGTCCGGCCCGACCGTGAAGTCGGAGACCGTCCCGTGGAACGGCTGCTCGTCCCCCGCGAAGCCGATGCCGACCGCCTGGCGGACCACGCTGTCCGCCCCGTCGCAGCCGACCAGGTACCGGCCGCGCACCGTGCCCTCGCCGTCCGGGCCCTCGACGCGGACGCCGACCCCCTCCGCGTCCTGCGTCACGCCCCGCACCCGGTGCCCGAAGCGCAGCTCCGCGCCCAGCGACCGCGCGCGTTCGGCGAGGTGGTGGATCAGACGGGAGTGCGGCATCGCGAAGTTGTACGGGAAACGGCCGGCGAGCCGCGCCGGGTCCAGCCAGATGTGCGCGAAGTGGGCCAACGGGAACTCGAAGCCGTCGGCGCGGCACGCGTCCATCAGCCCGCGCATCTCCAGCAGTTCGACGACTCCGCCGTTGAGGGCCACGCCGGGCGCGTGCTCGGCCGGTCCGGGGCGGTCGTCCAGGACGACGACCGCCGCGCCCGCGAGCCGCAGCTCGCAGGCGAGCATGAGTCCGACGGGCCCGGCGCCGGCGATGACGACGTCGTGAGGCATATGGGTGTCCCCTTGAGGAGTCGGCGGTCCGTGAGGACCGGGGTGGTGGATCGGGATGGCCGACCGGGTGGGTGGGTGGTCGGCCAGGTGGGTGGTGGCCGGGTCCGAGGGCCTTCGCCCCGGGTTTTCGTGCCGGGCGCCGGCTAGGAGTCCGGGTGCATGGACGCGGCGAGCCGGGCGGGGGTCGGGTTGTCGAACACCTGGCTCGGTGAGACCTCCAGGCCCGCCGCGCGCATCCGGGTGCTCAGTTCGAGCGCGGCGAAGGACGACAGGCCGAGGGCGAACAGGTCGGCGTCGGGGTCGAGGCCGTCGGCCGGTTCGACGCCCAGGACGTCGGCGGCCTGGGCGCACACCGTCCGCAGCAGGAGTGCGGCCCGCTCGTCCGGACCGGCCGCGGCGAGCCGGTCGAGCAGCGTCCGATCCGGGCCCTCGGCCGGGGCGTCGGAGCTGCCCGCGAACTCGGGCAGCTCCCGGAAGAGACGTACGGAGCGGAGCCAGGGCGCGGCCTTCGGGTCGAGCTCGGCCACCGTCACCCCCCAGAGGTCGGTGCGGGACGCCAGGGCCAGCGCCTCCACCGCCACATCCAGCGGCGGCACCTCCACCGCCCCGTTCGGCGCCGGTGCCTCCACCCCCGGTGCCCGCACGGCCCCGTCCAGCGCCGGGGCGCCGAACTCCAGCCACAACGCGGGTGCGCCGTCCTCGCGACGCCGCCGGACCAGCGCCTCCAGCCGTGCGTGGGCCGACAGGACGTCACCGGACGCCGGCTCCGCCAGGGTGGCCGCGCCGGACCCGCACACCACGAAGGCGGACAGGTCGAGAGGCGCGGTGACCTCGTCGACCACGGCCGCCTGCGCGATTCCGTCCCCGGTGGGGTCGGCGACGTGCACCACCGCCGTGGGCGGCGTCTCGCGGACCAGGCGCGCGAGCGCGTCGCGGTCGCCGGGAACGACCTCGGCCGCGGTCACGTCGACGCCGCGCTCCGCCAGCTCCTTGCGCAACAGGGACAGGCCCGCCACGTCCTCGTGCGACGGCACGGGCAGGACGAGCCGTTCGACGCCCTGGGCGGCCAGCCACCGGGCGAGGTGCTCGCCCAGCTCCGTCGTACCGCCCGTGAGCAGCACGGTGCCCTCCGGTCGCCAGCCGGGCCGACGGCTGTCGTCCGGCAGGGCGACGCGTACCAGCCGCGCGGTGAACAGCCCCGCCCCCCGCATCGCGAGGAGGTCGTCGGCGGGCGCCGCGCCGAGCAGCTCGACGAGCCGTCGCCGCGTCCGCTCGTCCAGCTCGCGGGGAAGGTCCAGCAGCCTGACCCGGCGGCGCGGGTGTCGCTGGGCCAGTGCCCGCCCCAGACCCCAGGCCACCGTCTGCTCCGGGTCCGCGGGCGGGTCGAGCCGCCCGACCGTCACGGCGCCGCTCGTCAGCACCCACAGCGGGGCGTCCACCCCGGCCCGGTCCAGCGCCTTCGCCAGCGCGGCGGCCGACGGCAGCAGCGACACCACGGCGGCGACGTCCGCCGTGCCGGGGACCGCCTCGCGCACGAGCGCGGTGAGGTCGTCCTCGCCCGCGGCGGACGCCGGCACGGCGATGCGGAGGGCCGTGTCGCCCACCGCGTCGATCACCTGCGCGGCCAGGCCGCCCACGCCTCCGTCCCCGTCGCCCCCTCCGTCTCCTTCGCCGGTGACCAGCAGGACGGGACGGCGCGCACCGGCGGCGGGCGCCTCGGCGACGGGCCGCCACACCGTGGTGTGGTGCCACCGTGCCCGGCGCCGCCGGGCGTTCAGCGCGGGCAGCAGCGTGGACAGGGCCGCACGCTGCTCGGCCGACAGACGGAGCGACCCGCTGAGCGCGTCGGCGTCCTGGCTGTCGACCGCCGCCCAGAAGTCGGACTCCAACGACGCGTGCCGCTCCGCGTCGCGACCGGCGGAGCCACCCGTGTCCGGGTCGAGCCAGTAGCCGCGGCGCTGGAACGGATAGTTCGGAAGCGCGACGCGCACCGCGCCGGAGCCCTCGAACTGGGCGGACCAGTCCACCCGGTGGCCCGCCGCGTGCACCTTGGCCACCGCCACGAGCGCGGTCTGCGGCTCCGGACGCCGGGCGTTCATCACGGGCGCCAGCGTGACGGCCCGTACGCCGTCGTCCCCGTCGCGCAGGCATTCCCGCGCCATCGTCGTGAGGACGGCGTCGGGGCCGACCTCCAGACAACAGGTCACCCCGGCGGAGCGGAGCGCGCGAATGCCGTCGGCGAAGCGCACGGGCCGCCGCACGTGCTCCACCCAGTAGTCGGGGCGGCGCAGCTCGGCCGGGTCGGCGATGGCGCCGGTGACGTTGGACACCAGGGGGACGGCCGGCTCGGCGAAGCGGACCCGCGAGGCGGTCTCGCGGAACTCCTCCAGGACGTCGTCCATGTGCGGTGAGTGGAAGGCGTGGCTGACGGCGAGCCGCCGGACCCGGCGGCCCTCGGCCCGCCAGTGCTCGCCGAGGGCCAGCGCGGTGTCGGCGTCACCGGAGATCACCGTGGCGCGGGGCCCGTTCACCGCCGCGATCGCGACCTCGCGCTCATGCCCGGCCAGCGTCGCCCGCACCTCCTCCTCCGTCGCCTCCAGAGCGACCATGGCACCGTCCGGCCGGGCCCGCTGCATCGCCCGGGCCCGGGCGGCGACGAGCGCGGCGCTGTCGGCGAGGTCGAGCATGCCGGCGGCGTGCGCGGCGACCAGCTCGCCGACCGAATGCCCCAGGAGGACGCCGGGCCGCAGCCCCCAGTGGCCGAGCAGCCGGAACAACGCCGTCTCCACGGCGAACACCGCGGGCTGCGCGTACCGGGTCTGCTGGAGCAGCTCGGCCCCCGGGTCGCCCTTCGCCGCGAACATCAGCGGCTGGAGCGGACGGTCGAGGTGCCGGTCGAACTCCGCGCACACCTCGGCCAGGGCATCCGCGAACACCGGGTACGCGGCGGCCAGGGCGCGCCCCATCCCGGGCCGCTGGCTGCCCTGCCCGGTGAACAGGTACGCCAGCCCGCCCGGCTCGGGAGCGGCCTCGTCCACCACCACGTTGCCCGGCAGCAGATCGCCCGCCGCCAGCGCGTCCAGACCCCGCGCCAGCTCGGCGGCGTCCGAGCCGACGACGACCGCGCGATGCTCCAGGACGGCCCGCGCGGTGGCCCTGGAGTACGCGACGTCCAGCGGACGCGCGGCGGGCTCGCGGCGCAGCAGCGCGGCCAGGCCGCTCGCCGAGTCCCGCAACGCGCCCTCGGTGCGCGCCGAGACGAGCAGGGGGAGGGGGCGGGCTGGGGCCGGGGTGGCGGTTGCGGCCGGAGACGGCACTTCCCCGGGCACTTCCCCGGGCGCGTCCGCAGGGGCGTCCCCAGGGGCGTCCGAAGACGCGTCCGTGGGGGCGCCCGTGGAGGCGTCTTCGGGTGCCTCCTCCACGATGACGTGGGTGTTGGTCCCGCTGACGCCGAACGAGGAGACGCCCGCGCGGCGGGGCCGGCCGACGTCGGGCCAGTCACGGTTCTCGGTGAGCAGCGCGACGCTTCCCGCGCTCCAGTCCACGTGCGGGGACGGCTCGGCCGAGTGCAGCGTCGCCGGCAGCGTCCCGTGGCGGATGGCCTGCACCATCTTGATCACCCCGGCGACCCCGGCGGCGCCCTGCGTGTGGCCGATGTTGGACTTGACCGAGCCGATCCACAGCGGCCGGTCGGCGGGCCGGTCCTGACCGTAGGCGGCGATCAGCGCCTGCGCCTCGATCGGGTCGCCCAGGACGGTGCCGGTGCCGTGCCCCTCCACCACGTCCACGTCCGACGGCGTGAGCAGGCCCTCGGCGAGGGCCTGCCGGATCACCCGCTGCTGGGACGGGCCGTTCGGCGCGGTCAGGCCGTTGCTGGCGCCGTCCTGGTTGACCGCCGACCCGCGCAGCACCGCCAGCACCGGATGCCCGTTGCGCCGCGCGTCGGAGAGCCGTTCGAGCAGCAGCAGCCCGACCCCCTCGCTCCAGCCGGTGCCGTCGGCGCCCGCGGCGAACGACTTGCACCGGCCGTCCGGGGAGAGCCCCCGCTGCCTGCTGAAGTCCACGAACACGCCGGGCGTGGCCATCACGGTCACCCCGCCCGCCAACGCCAGCTCGCAGTCCCCGGCCCGCAGCGCGCGAGCCGCCAGATGCATGGCCACCAGCGACGACGAGCAGGCCGTGTCGAGGGTGACGGCGGGCCCCTCCAGACCGAAGGTGTAGGCGATCCGCCCGGACGCCACGCTCGTCGCGCTGCCGGTGCCCAGATACCCCTCGAACCCCTTCGGGGTGTGCTCCATGAGCCGGGCGCCGTAGTCGTCGTACATGACCCCGGCGAACACGCCCGTGCGGCTCCCGCGCAGCGAGCCGGGATCGATGCCCGCGTTCTCGAACGCCTCCCAGCTGGTCTCGAGCAGCAGCCGGTGCTGCGGGTCCATCGCCATCGCCTCGCGCGGGCTGATCCCGAAGAACGCGGGATCGAACGCGGCGGCATCGTGGAGGAACCCGCCCTCGCGGGTGTAGCAGGTGCCTTCCCGCTGCGGATCCGGGTCGTACAACGCCTCCAGGTCCCAGCCCCGGTCGCCCGGGAACGAGGAGATCGCGTCCTCGCCCGCCACGACGAGCCGCCACAGGTCCTCCGGGGAGCGGACGTTCCCCGGATAGCGGCAGCTCATCGCGACGATGGCGATCGGCTCCCGCTGGGCGGCCTCGACGTCGGTGAGCCGCTGCCGGGTCCTCTGCAGCTCCGCGGTCGTCCAGCGGAGGTACTCGGTGACCTTCTCCAGCTTGCTCGGCTCGTCCGGCGTGCTCGACTTCTCCGGCTTCTCCATGCGACCAGTCCCCCTAGACCCGCTGTGTCATCGTTCGTTCAGCCCGGAGAGACCGAGCTCCTCGTCGAGCACGTCGAACAGCTCGTCGTCGCTCACCGACGCCAGGTCGTCGTCGGCGGGCGCGTCCCCCGCCGTCCGGGACTCGGTGACCCGCTGCAGCAGCGACCGCAGCCGGGCCTCCAGCCGGTCGCGTCCCTCGTCGTCCAGGTCCGCCTCGGCCACGGCTGCCTCCAGCCGTTCCAGCTCGGGCTGCAGCACTCCCGCCCCGGTCCCGCCGGCGTCGCCGAAGCAGTCGTTCAGGTGGTTCGCGATCGCGGTGGCCGAGGGGTAGTCGAAGACCAGCGTCGTCGCGAGCCGGAGGCCGGTCGCGGCCGACAGCCGGTTGCGCAGCATGACGGCGGTGAGCGAGTCGAACCCCAGCTCCTTCAGCGCCTGCCCCGGGGCGACATCGGCGGCGGACCGGTGCCCCAGCGTGGCCGCGATGTGCCCGCGCACCAGGTCGAGCAGCGCCTGGACGCGACGCTTGTCGTCCAGGCCGCGCAGCCGCTCGGCGAGCGCGGCGCCGCCCGCGTCGGCCTGGCGCGGCCGGCCCGGGGCGAGCCGCTCGAACAGCACCGGGAGCGCCCCGTCCCGGGCGTGCCGCCGCATCGCGCCCCGGTCGACCCGGGCCAGGACGAGATGCGGATGGCCGGCGTCGCGGAGCGCGGCGTCGAACAGTCCCAGCGCGTCACCGACGGACAGCGGCCGCAGCCCGGTCGTGTTGAGCCGGTCGACGTCGCCCTCGCCGAGCGCCCCGGTCATCTCGCTGGCGTCGGTCCACAGTCCCCAGGCGAGGCTGACCGCGGGACGCCCCTGGGCGCGGCGGTGGTGGGCCAGCGCGTCGAGCCAGGTGTTGGCGGCGGCGTAGTTGGCCTGTCCGGGCGTGCCGAGCGTTCCGGCGGCGGAGGAGAACAGGACGAACGCGGCGAGGTCGGCGTCCGCGGTCAGCTCGTGCAGATGCCACGCGGCGTCGATCTTGGGCCGGAGCGCGGTGCGCACCTGCTCGGGCGTGAGGTTGGCGACGGTCGCGTCGTCGAGGACACCGGCGGTGTGGACGACGGCCGTGAGGGGGTGCTCGTCCGGTACGTCCGCCAGAACGGCCGCCAGTTCGTCGCGGTCGCCGACGTCGCACGCGGCGATCGTGACGTGCGCGCCGAGTCCGGTCAGCTCGTCGCGGATCCGGTCGGCCTCCGGCGCGGCGGGACCACGGCGGCTGACCAGGAGCAGATGCCGGGCACCGTACCGGGTGACCAGATGACGGGCGATGTGGGCGGCGAGGGTGCCGGTGCCGCCGGTGACCAGGACCGTCCCGCCCGGATCGAGGCGGGGCGTCTCGGCTCCGCCCTCGGCGGCGGGGACGAGACGCGGGACGAGGCAGCGGCCGTCGCGGAGGGTGAGTTGGGCCTCGCCCGTCGCGACCGCCGTACGGACGGCGGCGTCCACGGCATCGAGCGACGCCCGGGTGTTGTCGTGGTCCAGCAGGACCAGGCGGTCCGGATGCTCGTTCTGCGCGGCACGGACGAGCCCCCACACGGTGGCGGCGGCCAGGTCCGTGACATCGTCGCCGTGCCCCGTGGCGACCGCGCCCCCGCTGAGCACGACCAGCCGGGAGCCGGAGTCCTGCTCCCGTTCCAGCCACTGCTGGACCGCCCGCAACGTCCGCAGCGCCGTGGCGTGCGCGGCCTCGGGGACGGCCTCGGGCCCGGTCCCGGGGACCGCCTCGACCGTCAGGGTCTCGACGTCCGGCACATCGGATACGTCGGACACATCCGCCGCGTCGGCAGGGGCCGCGGGCTCCGTCCACTCCAGCACGAGCGGCGGGTGGAGCGGCCCGCCCGACGGGAGCGCCAGATCCGCCTCGGTGAGCGGCCGGGTGGTGAGCGAACCCACCGTCAGGAAGGGCAGACCCGTACCGTCCAGGGCACTGACGGCAACACCGCCGTCCTCACGGGCGACCAGCCGGACGGAGGCCCTGGTCGCGCCCGTCGTGTGCAGCCGGACGTCCGTGCACCGCAGCGGGACCAGCGTCTCCTGCGACGACTGCGCCAGCCCGCCGTCGAGGGCGGCGGCCAGCAGCGCCGGATGGAAGCCGTACCCGTCCACACCGACGTCGTCCGGAAGATCCGTCAGGACCTCGACGACACCGTCGCCGGGCACGGAGAACGCGCGGACGCTCCGGAACACACCGTCGTGCTCGTACCCGGCCCCGCCGAGGCGCTCCGTCAGCCGGTCGAGGTTCTCGCCGCCCACGCGCTCCGAAGCCGCGACGGTGTGCCGCTCGACCGCCGGCGCGCCGGGCGACGCGTTCATCACCCCGATCGCGCGCCGCGTCCACACACCGCCCACGCGCGTGTGCACGCTGACCGTGTGATCGCCGGCCTCGTCCGCGCCGGAGATCTGCACCCGCAGGTCCACGCCGCCCTCTTCGGGCAGGACCACGGGCGCGTCCAGCGTCAGCTCTTCGAGGTGGTCCAGGCCCAGCAACTCTCCCGTGGACAACACCAGATCGAGGACCGCCACGGAGGGGAGGACAACCTTGTCCTCCAGCAGGTAGCCGGCCAACCACGCATGCGTGTCGATTCCGACCCGTCCGGTCGCCACCAGGCCCTGCCCGTCGGGCAGTTCGACGAGAGTGGCGAGCAAGGGATGGGGCGCCTCGTCCAGCCCCGCCGAAGCCGCGTCCTCCATGCCGGCTCCGGCAGAGGCGTCCAGCCAGTAGTGCTGGTGTTGGAAGGCGTAGGTGGGGAGGGGGGTGTGGGGTCCGGGGGCGTGGAGGGTGGTGGGGTTGAGGGGGGTGCCGTGGGTGTGTGCGGTGGTGAGGGCGGTGAGGAACTGGGTGTGGTTGCCGTGGTTGCGGCGGAGGGTGCCGGTGGTGGTGGCGTGGGTGGTGGTGGTTTCGATGGTCTGGGTCAGTGGTGTGGTCAGCACGGGGTGGGGGCTGACTTCGATGTAGTGGGTGTGTCCGGTGTCGAGAAGAGCGGTGACGGTGGGGTGGAGTTGGACGGTGTTGCGGAGGTTGTCGTACCAGTAGGCGGCATCAAGAAGGGGGTTGGTGCCGGGGTGGGTGGTGGAGTGGAAGGCGATGGTCGGGGTGCGGGGAGTGATGTCGTCGAGTGCGCTGATGATGTGGTCGCGGAGGTGTTCGACGTGGTGGGAGTGGGAGGCGTAGTCGACGGGGATGGTCTTGGCGTCGATTCCGCGCTTCTGGTAGTCGGCGACGAGTTGGGTGAGGGTGTCGGTGTCGCCGGAGACGATGGTGGTGTGGGGTGAGTTGATCGCGGCGATGGACACCTGGCCGGCGCCGACGCCGGTGGTGTCGATGTCGTGGGCGGGCAGGGGGATGGCGGCCATGGTTCCGGTGCCGCTGATGTCGCGGATGGCCTTGCTGCGCAGGGCGACGATCTTTGCCGCGTCGTCAAGTGTGAGTGCTCCGGCGATGTGGGCGGCGGCGATCTCGCCCTGGGAGTGGCCGATGACGGCGTCGGGGGTGACGCCGTGGTGCTGCCAGAGCCGCGCGAGGGCGGTCATGATCGCGAAGAGCGCGGGCTGGACGACGTCGACGCGGTCGAGGTCCGGCGAGCCGGGCTCACCGCGCAGGACATCCAGCAGGGACCAGCCGGTGTGCGGGCGCAGGGCTTCGTCGCAGGCCCGCAGGTGTTCGGCGAAGACGGGTGAGGTGTCCATGAGTTCCAGGCCCATGCCGGTCCATTGGGAGCCCTGGCCGGGGAAGACGAATACGGTCTTCCCGGGGGTCTGTGTTCCCTGGACGAGACGGGTGTGGGGCTGGTCGGCGGCGAGGGCGCGCAGGGCTTCGGTGGCTTCGTCCAAGCTGGTGACGGTGATGCCGGCACGGTGGGCGAAGGTCGTCCGGTGAGCCAGCGTCCGGGCAACGGCCGCAGGGGCCAGGCCGGGGTTGGACCCGACATGGTCGAGCAGGCGCCGGGCCTGATCGCGCAGCGCAGCTTCGGTCCTGGTCGAGAGCAACCAGCTCACGGGACCGGTGTGTTGCTCCTGAGGCGCCGTCTCTGTGTCGTCGGGTGCCTGCTCGATGATGACGTGCGCGTTGGTGCCGCTGATGCCGAACGAGGACACGGCCGCGCGTCGCGGGCGGTCCAGCTCCGGCCAGTCATGGTTCTCGGTGAGGAGCCGGACGTTCCCGGCCGACCAGTCCACATGTGGGGTGGGCTTGTCGACGTGCAGGGTCTTCGGCAGGACCCCGTGGCGTATCGCCTGGACCATCTTGATGATTCCGGCGACGCCCGCGGCGGCCTGGGTGTGCCCGATGTTGGACTTCACCGAGCCCAGCCACAGGGGCCGGTCGTCGGAGCGGTCCTGGCCGTAGACGGTGAGCAGCGCCTGGGCCTCGATCGGGTCGCCCAGGGTCGTGCCGGTGCCGTGTGCTTCCACCACGTCGATGTCGGCCGGTGACAGGCCGGCGCTCGTCAGCGCCTGTCGGATCACCCGCTGTTGGGCCGGGCCGTTCGGTGCGGACAACTGGCTGCTCTGCCCGTCCTGGTTGACGGCGGAGCCGCGTACGACGGCCAGCACCTGGTGGCCGTTGCGGCGGGCGTCCGACAGCCGCTCCACGAGCAGCAGCCCCACGCCCTCACCCCAGATGGTCCCGTCGGCCGCCCCCGCGAACGGCTTGCACCGGGCGTCGGCGGCGAGGCCGCGCTGACGGCTGAAGCTGGTGAACGCCACCGGGGTGGCCATCACGGTGACGCCGCCCGTCAGCGCCAGGTCGCACTCGCCGTTGCGCAGGGCCTGGATCGCCAGGTGCAGGGACACCAGCGACGACGAGCACGCCGTGTCCAGGGAGACCGCGGGCCCCTCGAAGCCGTGGACGTAGGAGAGCCGTCCGGAGGCGACGCTTCCCGCGCTGCCGGTGACGACCTGGTCCTCCATGCCCTCCGGCATCCGGCGCAGCCGGGTCGCGTAGTCGTCGTACATCACGCCCGTGAACACGCCGGTGCGGCTGCCGCGCAGCGACCGGGGGTCGATGCCCGCGTCCTCGAACGTCTCCCAGCTGGTCTCCAGGAGCAGCCGCTGCTGCGGGTCCATCGCCAGGGCCTCGCGCGGGCTGATCCCGAAGAAGCCGGGGTCGAACTCGGCCGCGTCGTGCAGGAATCCGCCTTCGCGCACGTACGACTTGCCGTGCGCGTCCGGGGCGGGGTCGTAGAGGTCCTCGGTCTTCCAGCCGCGGTCGGTGGGGAAGCCGGTGATGGCGTCCGTGCCGTCGGCCACCAGCCGCCACAGCGCGTCCGGCGAGACCGCCCCGCCGGGATAGCGGCAGGCCATCCCCACGATCGCGATCGGCTCGGAGGCCGCGTCGGACCGCTGCTGCAGCCGCCGGCGCAGGCGCTTGTTCTCCAGCAGCGAGGCGCGCAGCGCTTCGACGACCTTCTCGTCCGGCATGTTCATTCGTCGGCTCCGTCGCTTCGGGTCGGTCACGAGTCGGTGTCGCTGAGGGCGATGCGGACGAGGTCCTCGACGTCGGCGTCGAGGAGGTCCGTCTCGTCGTCCTCATGCGTGCTGTCGGGTCCGGCCGCCTCTGCCGAGGTGGTCGAGGCGGTCGGGAGGGTCGGGGTGGTGGTGTCGGCGAGGGCGAGCACGGCCTCCAGCAGGCCCGCCGCGCGCAGGCGCTCGGGCGGGACGGAGGCGATGAGCCGGCGGACCGTGGTGTCCGGCTCCTCGGCCGGTGCGAGCAGTTCGCGCAGGTGCGTGGCGAGCCTGCGCGGGGTGGGGTAGTCGAACAACATCGTGGCGGGCAGCCGCCGGCCGGCGGCGTCGCTCAGCCGGTTGCGGAGTTCGAGCGCGGTCAGGGAGTCGAGGCCGAGTTCGAGGAAGCCGCGGTCCGGCTCGACCACGGCGGGCTCGGCGTGCCCCAGCGTGATCGCGATCTCCTCCTGGATGAACTCCAGCAGGACTTCGAGCTGTTCGGCCTCGGAACGTTCCGCCAGGAGGCCCGCCAGCACGGGCCGGTCGGCTGCTCCGGCGCGGCGGCGCGGCGCGGCGCCCACCAGGTCCCGCAGGATCGCCGGCGGTGCGCTGTGCCGCGCCTGCGCCCGCAGCGACGGCAGGTCGAACCTGGCGAGCGTCAGGGTGGCGCGGTCGCCGGTGAGGGCGGAGTCGAACAGCGCGAGACCGTCCTCGATGCCGAGCGGCAGGATGCCGCCGCGGCCGATGCGGGCCCGGTCGGCGGCCCCGAGCTTCTCGCCCATCGCGCCTCCTGCGGCCCACAGGCCCCAGGCGAGGGAGACGGCGGGACGGCCCTGGGCGCGGCGCCGTTCGGCGAGCGCGTCGAGGAAGGCGTTGGCCGCCGCGTAGTTCGCCTGGCCCGCCGCGCCGAGCACTCCGGCGGCGGACGAGAACAGGACGAAGTGGGTGAGGTCCAGGTCCGCGGTGAGCTCGTGCAGATGCCAGGCGGCTTCGGCCTTCGGCCGCAGGACGGAGTCGACGCGTTCCGGGGTGAGACCGGGGACGGTGGCGTCGTCCAGGACCCCGGCCGTGTGGACGACGGCGGTGAGCGGATGCTCCTCGGGGACGGCGGCGAGCAGCTCCGCCAGGGCGGCACGGTCCGCCACGTCGCACGCGCCGAAGGTGACGTGGGCGCCGAGTCCGGTCAGTTCCTCGGCCAGTTCCGCCGCGCCGGCCGCCGCCGGGCCCTGCCGGCTGGTGAGGAGCAGGTGCCGGGCACCGTGCTGCCGTACGAGATGACGGGCGACCAGCGCGCCGAGCGTTCCGGTGCCGCCGGTGACGAGCACGGTGCCGTCGGCGGGGAGCGGCGCGAGGGTGTCCCCGTCGTCGGTGACGGGGGTGAGGCGGGCCGCGTACGTCCGTCCGGCGCGCACCGCGAGCCGCGGCTCGTCGGCGTGCAGGGCGGCGGGCAGGGCCAGGGCGGACTCGTCGGTGTCGTCGAGGTCGACGAGCACGATCCGGTCCGGGTTCTCGCTCTGCGCCGAGCGGATCAGTCCGCCGACGGCGGCGCCCGCCAGGTCCTCGACCGTGTCGCCGGGCACGGCGGCGACCGCCGATCGGGTCAGCACGCCCAGCCGGGAGGCGGCGAACCGGTCGTCGGTGAGGAACGTCCGGACGACCTCCAGGACCCGGTGGGTCGCGCGGCGCGTCCGCTCGGCCTGGTCTCCGGGACCGTCGTGGTCCGTGCAGTCCAGGAGGACGAGGTCGGGGGCGGGCGCGTCGTCGGTCAGCGCGCGCGGCTCGGCGATGCCGGCGAGGGCGACGAGCAGGCTGGGCGCCGGGTCGTCGAGCCAGTCGATCCGGGTGTGCGGCCTGTCCTCCGGGCGTGCCGTGGGTGTGATCTCGGTCCAGGAGACCGCGAACCGTGCCCGCTGCAGCCTGTGCCGGCCGGACCCGAGCTGGTCGGGGGTCAGGTGCCGTACCGCCAGCGACTCGATCGCCGCGACCTCGTCGCCGCTCTCCGTGGTCAGGCGCAGTGCGAAGGCGTCGCCGTCCGTCCGGAGCCGGACGCGTACGACACCGTCCGGCGCGCAGCCGGGTCCGGCGACGCCCGACCAGGAGAACGGCACCGGCACTCCCTCGGCCCTGTCCACGTCCGGGTAGGCGTAGGCGAGGGTGTGGAGGGCGGAGTCCAGCACCGCCGGGTGGACGTGGAAGCCCGGCGTCGTCGCCTCGGGCAGGTGGACCTCGGCCAGGACCTCCGTACCGTGCCGCCACACGCGGCGCAGTCCGCGGAACGCGGGGCCGTAGCCGAGTCCGAGGTCGGCGAGCTGTGCGTAGATCTGCTCGACGTCCTCTTCGGTCGCGTCCGACGGCGGCCACGGCGCGGCCTCGGAGCGGGCCGTCGAGGTGCGCTCGGCGTGGCCGAGTGCGCCGTCCGCGTGCCGGGTCCACTCGGCGTCGTCGGCGGCGTGCGCGGGACGGGACCGGACGGTGACCCGCCGGTGTCCGGACTCGTCGGACGGGCCGGCGACGACCTGGACGTGGACCGCCCCGGTCTCGGGCAGGACGAGCGGAGCGGACATCGTCAGCTCCTCGATCCGACCGTGCCCGGACCGCCCGCCCGCGTACAGGACCAGGTCGACCAGGGCACTGGCCGGGACGACCGGCGCGGTGTGGACGGCGTGATCGGTGAGCCACGGCTGGGCGTCCGCCGAGATCCGGCCGGTGAAGAGGAACCCGCCGTCGGGCAGTTCGGTCTCCGCGCCGATGAACGGATGCGTCGTCCTGGACAGCCCCAGGTCCGCCGGCGCGTCGGCGGCCTGACGGCTGAGCCAGTACCGCTCGCGCTGGAACGGATAGGTGGGCAGGTCCACGCGGCGGGCGTCCGGGAACATAGCCGCCAGATCCACGCCGACGCCCGTGATCCGGGCCCTCGCCAGCGCGGTGACCAGCGACTCCGGTTCGCTCGCGCCGCGGCGCAGCAGGGCGCCGACCACCGGCCTGGCCTCCTGCTCGGGCAGGCAGTCCGGGGCCAGCGAGGCCAGCGCGTCCGAGCCGAGTTCGAGATAGGAGCGGGCGCCCGCCTCGTGCAGGGTCCGCACGGCCGCGGCGAACAGGACCGGCTGGAGCACCTGGTCCACCCAGTACCGCGCCGACGTCATCGTGTCCGCCGCGACGACCTCGCCGGTGACGGTCGACACGATCGGGATGGCGGGCTCGGCGAACCGGATGCCCTCGGCGACCTCGCGGAACGCGGCCACCATCGGCTTCATCAGCGGCGAGTGGAAGGCGTGGCTGACCAGCAGCCGCTTGGTCCTGCGGCCCCGCTCGGCCCACTCCCCGGCGACCGCCATCACGGCGACCTCGTCACCGGACACGACCGTTCCGGCCGGGCCGTTCACCGCCGCGATGCCGACCGTGTCCTCCCGGCCCGCCAGCGAAGCGCGGACCTCGTCGGCGCTCGCGCCGATCGCCACCATCGCCCCGTTCCGGGGCAGCTCCTGCATCAGCCGGCCGCGCGCGGCGACGAGCGCGCACGCGTCCGCCAAGGACAGCACGCCGGCGACGTGGGCGGCGGCGAACTCGCCCACCGAGTGCCCCATCAGATAGTCGGGGACGACGCCCCAGCTGCGCAGCAGCCGGTACAGCGCGACCTCCAGCGCGAACAGCGCCGGCTGGGTGTAGCGGGTCTCGTGGAGCAGGTCCTCCTCCGGGGAACCGGCGGGCGCGAACATCAGGTCGCGCAGCGGCCGGTCGAGCACCCCGTCGAAGTGCGCGCAGACCTCGTCCAGCGCACGCCGGAACTCGGGGTGCTCCGCGTACAGTCCGCTGCCCATGCCCGGCCGCTGCGACCCCTGACCGGAGAACATGAAGGCGGTCGCGCCGTCCCTGGCCGCGGCCCCACGGATCACATGGGGCGCGGTCCGCCCGGCGGAGAGCGCGTCGAGCCCGGACAGCAGCTCGTCCCGGGTGCGTCCGACCACGGCCGCGCCGTGCGCGAACACCGAACGCGCACCGAGGGCGCGGGCGATGTCGGCGGGCCGGTAGCGGGGGTGCGCGCGCAGGAAGCCGCGGAGCCGGTCGGACTGCGCGGTGAGCGCGGCGTCCGTCTTGGCCGACAGCACCCACGGCACGACCGGCCCGTCCGGCTCCCCGTCCGGCTCCCGGTCCGGCCGGCCGGACGGTTCGTCCGGCTCGGCGCCCGGGTCCGCGACGCCGTCCGGCGCCTCGATGATCACATGGGCGTTGGTGCCGCTGATGCCGAACGCCGACACCGCCGCCCGCCTCGGCCCCTCGTGGGCCGGCCAGTCCCGCGCCTCCGTCAGGAGGGCCACGTTCCCCTCCGCCCAGTCCGCGTGCGGGGACGGGCTGTCGACGTGGAGGCTGCGGGGGAGACGCCCGTTGCGCAGCGCCTCGACGGCCTTGATGACGCCGGCGACCCCGGCGGCGGCCTGGGCGTGCCCGATGTTGGACTTGACCGAGCCGATCCACAGCGGCCGGTCGGCGGGCCGGTCCTGGCCGTAGGTGGCGATCAGCGCCTGCGCCTCGATCGGGTCGCCCAGCGGGGTGCCCGTGCCGTGCGCCTCGACCATGTCCACGTCGGACGCCCGGAGCCCCGCGTCGGCGAGGGCCTGCCGGATCACCCGCTGCTGGGACGGGCCGTTCGGCGCGGTCAGCCCGTTGCTGGCGCCGTCCTGGTTGACCGCCGACCCGCGCAGCACCGCCAGCACCGGATGCCCGTTGCGCCGCGCGTCGGACAGCCGCTCGACCAGCAGCAGACCCGCGCCCTCGGCCCAGGCGACGCCGTCGGCGCCCGCGGCGAACGGCTTGCACCGCCCGTCAGGGGAGAGCCCGCGCTGCCTGCTGAACTCCACGAACGGCGCCGGCGTCGCCATCACCGTGACGCCGCCCGCCAGCGCCAGATCGCACTCGCCGTCGCGCAGCGCCCGCACCGCCAGGTGCAGGCTGACCAGCGACGAGGAGCACGCGGTGTCCACGGTGATCGCCGGGCCTTCGAGACCGAAGGTGTAGGCGAGCCGGCCCGAGGCGACGCTGCCCGCACTGCCCGTGCCGACGAACCCCTCGTACTCTCCGGGGGTCGCGTTCAGCAGCCGGCCCGCGTAGTCGCCGTACATGACGCCCGTGAACACCCCGGTACGGCTGCCGCGCAGCGACTCGGGGTCCAGCCCCGCGCGTTCGAACGCCTCCCAGCCCGTCTCGAGCAGCAGCCGCTGCTGGGGGTCGGTGGCCGTCGCGTCACGCGGGCTCATGCCGAAGAAGTGCGGGTCGAACCGGGCGGCGTCGTAGAGGAAGCCGCCCTCGCGGGTGTACGACTTCCCGGTCCGCTCGGGCTCGGGGTCGTAGAGGTCGGCGACGTTCCAGCCCCGGTCGCCGGGGAAGGGTCCGATCGCGTCGACCTCGTCGGCGACGAGCCGCCACAGGTCCTCCGGGGACCGCACCCCGCCGGGGAACCGGCAGGCCATCGCGATGATCGCGACGGGGTCGTCGTCCGCCCCCGCCGCCTGCGTGGCGGTGTGGGCGGCGGCGTCCTCGCCGGTGCCGAGCAGTTCGCCGGCGAGGTGCTCGGCGAGCGCCTGCGGGTTCGGGTAGTCGAAGGCCAGCGTGGCCGGGAGCCGCAGATCCGTCTCGGCGGACAGCCGGTTGCGCAGGTCCACCGCGGTCAGCGAGTCGAAGCCCAGCTCCGTGAAGCCCCGGTCGGTGGCGATCCGGTCGACGTCGTCGTGCCCGAGCACGGACGCCACGTGCTCCCGTACGACGTCCAGCAGCACCCTGCGCCGCTGCGCCCCGGTGAGCCCGTCGAGGCGCCGCGCCATCGGGGTGCGCCCGGCCCGCGGACGGGGCGGGGCGGCGGCGAACCCGGCCAGCATCGGCGGGAGCGTCGCCGCGTCCGCCGCGCGCAACGCGGCGCGGTCGAACCGCAGCGGCAGCAGCACGGGACGGTCCGCCGTGAGCGCCGCGTCGAACAGGGCCAGGTTCTCCGCCTCCGACAGCGGGACGAGCGCCGCCTGCCGGACCCGCCGCGCGTCGGCCGCCATCCCGTCCGCGGACGGCCACGGACCCCAGGCCATGGACACGCCGGGCAGCCCGTGGGCACGCCGGTGCGCGGCGAGGGCGTCGAGGAAGGCGTTGGCGGCGGCGTAGTTGGCCTGCCCGGGGGTGCCGAGCGTGCCGGCGGCCGACGAGAACAGGACGAACGCGGCGAGGCCGGCGTCGGCCGTCAGCTCGTGCAGGTGCCAGGCCGCGTCGGCCTTCGGGCCCAGCACCGTGTCGACCCGGTCCGGCGTCAGATTGGTGAGGGCGGCGTCGTCCAGCACCCCCGCCGTGTGCACCACGGCGGTGAGCGGCCGGTCGGCCGGGATGCCGGCGAGAACGGCGGCCAGACCCGCGCGGTCGGCGACGTCGCAGCTCACGAGGGTGACATCGGCGCCGTACCCCGCCAGCTCCGCACGCAGCGCCTCCGCTCCCGGCGCGTCGGCCCCCCGCCTGCTCAGCAGCGCCAGGTGCCGTACACCGTGCCGCACCGCCAGATGGCGGGCGACGACCGCGCCCAGGGCGCCGGTACCGCCGGTGACCAGCACGGTGCCCTCCGGGTCGAGCGGCGACGCCTCGGCATCAGGCACCGGGACCGCGGCGGCACGGGGCACCAGAGGGCGGCCCTCCCGCAGCGCGACCTGGGGCTCGTCGCGGGCGATCGCGGCGGCCAGGGACCGCGCCGACGCCGCGCTGCCGTCGACGTCGACGAGGACGAACCGGCCCGGGTGCTCGTTCTGGGCGCTGCGGAGCAGCCCCCACACGGCCGCCCCCGGCAGATCCGCGGCGGCGTCCTCGGCGCCCGCGCAGACCGCGCCCTGGGTGACGACCACGAGCCGCGACGCGGCCGTACGCTCCTCGGCCAGCCACTCCTGCGCGACCCGCAGCACCCCGGCGACGGCCGCGCGCACCTCGTCGGGACCGCCGGCCGAGGCGTCGAGGGGCAGCAGCACCGCGCCGGGCAGGGGACGGGAACCCGACAGCAGTTCCGACACGTCCGGGTGGAACTCGGCCGGCACGTCCGCGTCGGCCAGGGCCGCCGCGAGTCCGCCGTGGCCGCCGATCACCGCGAGGGAGACCTGAGCGGCGGCCGGGCGGCCGGGACCGGCGACCCAGTCGAGCCGGTACGCCTCCTGGCGCCGGACGCTGATCCGGTTCACCGGAACCGGCCGCACCACCAGCGCCTCGACCGAGGCGACCGGGACGCCGTCCGCGTCGGTGACGGCCACGGCCAGCGTGTCCGGACCGGTCCGGGTCAGCCGGCTCCTGATCGACGTGGCCCGCCAGGTGTGCGGCGTGACACCGCGCCAGGAGAACGGCAGCAGGATCTCCTCGCCCGCGTCCAGCGACGGGTGGTCACCCGCCAGCGCGTGCAACGAGGCGTCGAGCATCGCCGGATGCACCCCGGCCGTCCCGCCCTCCTCGTGGACGTCCGCCTCGGTGTAGACCGTGGAGCCGACGCGCCAGGCCGCCCGCAGTCCCCGGAACGCCGGACCGTAGCCCACCCCGATGCCGGCGAGCGCGTCGTAGATCCCGTCGAGGTCGACCGGTTCGGCGTCCGGCGGCGGCCAGGCCGCGGGGAAGTCGCCGAACGGCTCGGCCGCCTGCTCGTCGAGCGTCCCGGTGGCGTGCCTCGTCCACGGACGCTCGCCGTCGCCCGGGACGGTCGCGGCGCGCGAACTGATGGTGATCGACCTGACGCCGTCCGCGTCCGGAGCGGACACCGCCACCTGGACGTCGACCGAGCCGCCCTCCGGCAGGGTGAGCGGCGTCCCGACCGTCAGCTCCTCGATCCGGCCGCAACCGCCGACCGCCGCGGCGTGGACGGCCATGTCGAGGAAGACCGTGCCGGGCACCAGCGCGGTGCCGTTCACGGTGTGCTCGGCGAGCCACGGATGGGTGCGCCGGGACACCCGGCCGCTCAGCAGCAGCCCACCGGTCTCGGCGAGCGACGTCACGGCCCTGAGCAGGTCGTGCGTCCCGCTGTCCATCCCCAGCGAGGAGGCCGCCGGAGCAGCCGGGGCCAGCCAGAACCGGCGCCCCTCGAACGGATAGTTGGGCAGGGTCACCGGCCGCGCGTCCGACGCGGCGAAGAACGCGCGCCAGTCCACGGGCACGCCCCGCAGGCCCGCCTCGGCGACGGCCGCGACCAGCGTCCGCGCCTCCGGCCGGTCCCGGCGCTGCACGGCGATCCTGTGGCCCGGGCCGTCGGCCGCCGGGAGGGCGGTCAGGGCCGCGTCGGGCCCGATCTCCACGAAGGTCGCGACCCCCAGCTCGGCGAGCGCGCCGACCGCGTCGTGGAACCGCACGGGCTGCCGCACCTGGCGCGTCCAGTAGTCCGGATCGCCCAGCTCGCCCGCGTCCGCCGGGCGGCCGGTGAGGGTGGACACGATCCGCGCCGTGGGCGTGCGGTAGGTGACGCCCTCCGCGACCCGGCGGAACGCGTCGAGCATGCCGTCCATGTGCGGGGAGTGGAAGGCGTGGCTGACCCGCAGCCGCGTCGTCTTCCGGCCGCGCCCGGCCCACAGCTCCGCCACCCGGGCCACCGCCTCCTCGTCGCCGGAGACCACGGTCGAGTCGGCGGCGTTGACCGCCGCGATCGCGACGGCGCCCGCCGAGCCGCGCAGCGACTCGGCGACCTCGTCCTCGCCCGCCCTGATCGCGACCATCGCGCCGCGTGCCTGGACCGCCTGCATCAGCCGCGCTCGTTCCGCGACGAGCAGACAGGCGTCGTCCAGGTCGAAGACGCCGGCGACGTGCGCGGCGGCGATCTCCCCGATGGAGTGCCCGAGCAGGACGTCGGGACGCACGCCCCACGACTCGACCAGGCGGTACAGCGCGACCGACAGGGCGAAGATCGCCGGCTGGGCGTACCGGGTCTCGCCCAGCAGGGCGGACTCCGGCGTGCCCTCCTCGGCGAACATCACCGACCGCAGGGGCACGTCCAGCCGTGCGTCCAGCAGCGCGCAGATCCGGTCCAGCTCGGCCGCGAACACCTCGAACCGGTCGTACAGCTCCCGGCCCATGCCCGGGTGCTGGCTGCCCTGCCCGGAGAACAGGAACGCGTTCTTCCCGCCGCCGCCGCCGGCGGCGACGGCCACATGGCCGCCGCCGGTCACGCCGGCCGCGGCACCGCCGTCCGCCAGGGCCCGGAGCCCGGAGAGGAACTCCTCGCGGGTCCGTCCCGTCACGGCCGCGCGGTGCTCGTGCACCGCACGGGCGGCCAGCGAGACGCCGATGTCGGCGGGACGGAAGTCCTCCAGCCCGGCCAGGTGATCGGCGAGCCCGCGCGCCTGCGCGACGAGGGCGGTCTCGGTCCGGCCGGACAGCAGCCAGGGGACGGGAACCCCGTCGGCACCGTCACGGCCGTCCCGCGCCGGGACGTCGGCCAGCGCCGGATCCCATTCGAGGACGACGTGCGCGTTCGTACCGCTGATGCCGAACGCCGACACGGCCGAGCGGCGCACCCCGCCCTCGCCCGGCCAGGGCCGTTCCTCGGCCAGGACGGACACCCCGCCGGACGACCAGTCCACGTGCGGGGTCGGCTCGTCGACGTGCAGCGTCCTGGGCAGCAGCCCGTGCCGCATGGCCTGCACCATCTTGATCACACCGGCGGCCCCGGCGGCTGCCTGGGTGTGGCCGATGTTGGATTTGACGGAGCCGATCCAGAGGGGGCGGTCGGTGGGGCGGTCGGGTCCGTAGGTGGCGATGAGGGCTTGGGCTTCGATGGGGTCGCCGAGGGTGGTGCCGGTGCCGTGTGCTTCGACGGCGTCGATGTCGGTGGGGGTGAGTCCTGCGTTGGTGAGGGCTTGTCGGATGACGCGTTGTTGGGAGGGTCCGTTGGGTGCGGTGAGGCCGTTGCTGGTGCCGTCGGAGTTGATGGCGGAGCCGCGTACGACGGCGAGGACCTGGTGGCCGTTGCGGCGGGCGTCGGACAGTCGCTCCACGAGCAGCAGCCCCACGCCCTCGCCCCAGGCGGTCCCGTCGGCCCCGCCCGCGAACGGCTTGCACCGGCCGTCCGGAGCCAGCCCGCGCTGACGGCTGAACTCGACGAACAACGTCGGGCTCGCCATCACCGCGACACCACCGGCCAGCGCGAGGTCGCAGTCGCCGTTGCGCAGCGCCTGCGCCGCGAGGTGCAGGGACACCAGCGACGACGAGCACGCGGTGTCCACCGTGACCGCCGGCCCCTCAAGACCGAGGGTGTAGGCGATGCGACCGGACGCGACGCTCGTCGTCGAACCGGTGATCAGATAGCCCTCCGTGCCGGTCTCGGCGAGCCGCGCGTTGACCCCGTACTCCTGCGCGGCCGTCCCGATGAACACCCCGGTACCGCTGCCGCGCAGCGACGCCGGGTCGATGGCGGCGTTCTCCAGCAACTCCCAGGCGGTCTCCAGCAGCAGCCGCTGCTGCGGGTCGGTCGCCAGGGCCTCGCGGGGACTGATCCCGAAGAACTCCGCGTCGAACACGTCGGCGTCGTGCAGGAAACCGCCCTGGTCGACGTACGAGGTGCCGGGGTGGTCGGGGTCCGGGTGGTACAGCTCCTCGACGTTCCAGCCACGGCCCGCGGGGAAGCCGCCGATCGCGTCGCCGCCCTCGGCCACGAGCCGCCACAGGGCGTCCGGCGTGCGCACGTCGCCGGGGAAGCGGCACGCCATCCCGACGATCACCACCGGGTCGTCGTCCCGGCCGGTCGTCACGGACGCCGGCCTTCCCGTCTCCGCCCGCGCGCCGAGCAGCTCCGCCAGCAGATGCCCAGCAAGGGCGCTCGTCGTCGGGTGGTCGAAGATCAGCGTGGCGGGCAGGCGCAGACCCGTGGCGCCGTTCAGCCGGTTGCGCAGCTCGACGGCGGTGAGCGAGTCGAAGCCCAGGTCCCGGAAGCTGCGGTCGGTCTCGACCGCGTCCTGCCCGACGTGGCCGAGCACCGCTGCCACGTTGACGCGCACCAGATCCACCAGCAGGTCGAGCCGCTCGGCCTCGCCGAGCGCGCCCAGACGACCGGCCAGGTCCGCGGCCGCCGCCCGCCGGGCCGGCCCGCTCGCGCGCCGGACGGCCGCCCGCCCGATCGTGCGCAGGATCGGCGGGATGTCCTCGTCGTCCGCGCGGACCGTCGCCGGGCGCAGCGCGGCCATCAGCAGCGGCACCTCCCGCCGCAGCTTCAGCCCGGCGTCGAAGAGGGCCAGCCCCTGCTCGGTGCCGAGCGCCGCGCTGTTGCGGGTGAGCCTGGCCTTCCCGACGCTGTCCAGCCCGGCGGTCATCGAGCTGGTCTCCGCCCACAGACCCCACGCGAACGACGCGGCGGGCAGACCCCGGGACCGCCGGTACGCGGCCAGCGCGTCCACGAAGCCGTTGGCCGCCGCGTACACCGACTGGCCGGGGTTGCCGATCGTGCCCGCCGCCGACGAGAACAGGACGAACGCGTCGAGGTCCAGGCCCTCGGTCAGCACGTGCAGGTTCCACGCCGCGTCGGCCTTCGGCCGCAGGACGCTGTCCGCGTCCGCACCGGTGAGCGCGGTGAGCACACCGTCGGCCAGCACACCCGCCGTGTGGACGACCGCCGTCAGCGGATGCTCGTCCGGGACCCCGGCGAGCAGGGCGGCCAGCGCGTCCCGGTCGGCGGTGTCGCAGGCCGCGACCGTCACCTCGGCGCCGGCGGCCCGCAGTTCGTCCGCCAGCTCGACGGCCCCGGGGGAGTCCAGGCCCGAGCGGCTGACCAGCAGCAGCCGCCGCACGCCGTGCCGGGCCACCAGATGCCGGGCGACGTGCTTGCCGATCGTCCCCGTGCCGCCGGTGATCAGGACGGTGCCGTCCGGGTCGAAGGCGACCGTCCCGGCCCCCTCCGGCGGAGCGGCGGCGACCAGCCGCGGCAGATGGGCCGTGCCGTCCCGCAGCAGGACCTGCGGCTCGCCGGAGTCGATCGCGGCACCGAGCGCGCCGACCGACGCGTCCGTCCCGTCGAGGTCGACCAGCGCGAACCGGTCCGGCTCCTCCCACCACGCCGCGCGCAGCAGTCCCCACACGGCCGCGCCCGCCAGGTCGCGCACCGGCTCGTCGGCGACCACCGGGACCGCGCCGTGCGTGACCACCACCAGCCGCGACGCCGCGAGACGGTCCTCGGCCAGCCACTCCTGAAGCAGCCGGAGCACCTGCCGGGTGACGTCATGGGTACGGGCGGCCGGGTCCCCCTCCTCGGGCGATCCGCCGTCACAGGGGAACAGCACCACGTCCGGTACGTCCGCCCCGTCGCCGATCGAGCGCACCAGATCGCTCAGCTCCCGATGGCGCGGCAGACCGGCGAACGCCTCACCCGAGGCGAGCGGACCGCCCCCCGGTACGACGTCCCCCAGGACCGCCCAGGAGTCCGGGGCGACGGACGACGCGCCGGCGGCGGCCGACGGCGTCCAGTCCAGGCGCCAGAGGGCGTTGTGCAGATGGCGGGACGTGTCCAGCCGGTCGACGACCAGCTCGCGCAGCTTCAGCGCGGAGACGGTGACCACCGGACGGCCCGCTTCGTCGGCCATCTCCAGCGCCGCCGTCGACTCGTCCACGGGCGTCACCCGGACGCGCAACACGCTCGCCTCGGTGGCGTGCAGCGTGCTTCCCGACCAGGAGAACGGCAACCGGACAGGGCCGTCCGGCCGGTCCAGACCCGCGCCGAGCGCGAGGGCGTGCTGGGCCGCGTCGAGCAGCGCGGGGTGGACGGCGAACCCGCCGACCTCCGCGTCCTCCGGCAACCGGACCTCGGCGTAGAGGACGTCCCCGTCACGCCACGCCGCCCCGAGCCCCTGGAACACCGGGCCGTACAGATAACCGAGACCCGCCAGCCGGTCGTACAGGTCCTCGACCGGCACCGGCGTCGCCCCGGACGGCGGCCACACCCCGGCGAACTCCGGCTGCCCGTCCTGCCCGTCCTGCCCGGCGTCCGCGACGATCGTGCCGCTCGCGTGCCGCGTCCACGGCTGGTCCGGCCGGTCGGCGAGACGCGAGTGGATCGTCACCGCGTAGTCGTCGCCCTCGCCCTCCGGCGTGACGGTGACGTGCAGCTGGACGGCCGCCGTTCCGGAGAACGTCAACGGGTTCTCCACCGTCAGCTCTTCCACGTGCCGGAGACCGAGGTGCGTCGCCGCGTGCAGCGCGATGTCCAGGAACGCGGTGCCGGGAAGCAGAACCGTGCCGAGCACCGCGTGATCGGCGAGCCAGGGATGCGTGGACGTCGACACCCGCCCCGTGAAGACGTGACCGCTCCCGTCCGGCAGGTCCGTGGTGCTCCCGATGAGCGGGTGGCCGGTGTGATGGTGGCCGGTGGGGGCGGGGGTGGTGGGGTTGAGCCAGTAGTGCTGGTGTTGGAAGGCGTAGGTGGGGAGGGGGGTGTGGGGTCCGGGGTGGTGGAGGGTGGTGGGGTTGAGGGGGGTGCCGTGGGTGTGTGCGGTGGTGAGGGCGGTGAGGAACTGAGTTGCGCCGCCGTGGTTGCGGCGGAGGGTGCCGGTGGTGGTGGCGTGGGTGTTCGCCGTTTCGATGGTCTGTTGGAGCGGGGTGGTCAGCACGGGGTGGGGGCTGACCTCGATGTAGTGGGTGTGTCCGGTGTCGAGGAGGGTGGTGATGGTGGGGTGGAGTTGGACGGTGTTGCGGAGGTTGTCGTACCAGTAGGCGGCATCACAGAGCGGGTTGGTGCCGGGGTGGGTGGTGGAGTGGAAAGCGATGGTGGGGGTGCGGGGGGTGATGTCGTGGAGTGCGTGGAGGAGGTGGTCGCGGAGGTGTTCGACGTGGTGGGAGTGGGAGGCGTAGTCGACGGGGATGGTCTTGGCGTCGATTCCACGCTTCTGGTAGTCGGCGACGAGTCGGGTGAGGGTGTCGGTGTCGCCGGAGACGATGGTGGTGTGGGGTGAGTTGATCGCCGCGATGGAGACGCGGCCGGTGGTGTCGATGTCGTGGGCGGGCAGGGGGATGGCGGCCATGGTTCCGGTGCCGCTGATGTCGCGGATGGCTTTGCTGCGCAGGGCGACGATCTTCGCCGCGTCGTCGAGCGAGAGGGCTCCGGCGATGTGGGCGGCGGCGATCTCGCCCTGGGAGTGGCCGATGACGGCGTCGGGGGTGACGCCGTGGTGCTGCCACAGCCGTGCGAGGGAGATCATGATCGCGAACAGAGCCGGCTGGACGACATCGACCCGGTCGAGGTCCAGCGAGCCTGGCTCACCGCGCAGGACATCCAGCAGGGACCAGCCGGTGTGCGGGCGCAGGGCTTCGTCACAGGCCCGCAAGTGCTCGGCGAAGACGGGTGAGGTGTCCATGAGTTCCAGGCCCATGCCGGTCCATTGGGAGCCCTGGCCGGGGAAGACGAACACGGTCTTCCCGGGGGTCTGTGTTCCCTGGACGAGACGGGTGTGGGGCTGGTCGGCGGCGAGGGCGCGCAGGGCTTCGGTGGCTTCGCCCAAGCTGGTGGCGGTGATGCCGGCACGGTGAGCGAAAGCGGTCCGGTGGGCCAGCGTCCGGGCGACGGCCGCAGGAGCGAGGCCGGGGTTCGACTCGACATGGTCGAGCAGACGCCCGGCCTGATCGCGCAAGGCGGCCTCGGACTTGGCCGAGAGCAGCCAGCTGACAGGACCGCTGTGCTGTTCCTGGACGACCGGTTCGGCGTCGTCGTCGGGTGCCTGCTCGATGATGACGTGCGCGTTGGTGCCGCTGATGCCGAACGACGAGACGCCGGCGCGCCGCGGGCGGTCCAGCTCCGGCCAGTCACGGCTCTCGGTCAGGAGCCGGACGTTCCCGGCCGACCAGTCCACCTGCGGGGTGGGCTCGTCGACGTGCAGGGTACGGGGGAGTACCCCGTGGCGTATCGCCTGGACCATCTTGATGATCCCGGCGACCCCCGCCGCCGCCGCGCTGTGCCCGATGTTGGACTTGAGCGATCCCAGCCACAGCGGCTGGTCGTCGGAGCGGTCCTGGCCGTACGTGGCGATCAGGGCCTGCGCCTCGATCGGGTCGCCGAGCCGGGTGCCGGTGCCGTGCGCCTCCACCGCGTCCACGTCGGCCGGTGACAGGCCGGCGCCGGCGAGTGCCTGCCGGATCACCCGCTGCTGGGCCGGGCCGTTCGGTGCGGACAACTGGCTGCTGCGGCCGTCCTGGTTGACGGCGGAGCCGCGTACGACGGCGAGGACCTGGTGGCCGTTGCGGCGGGCGTCCGACAGCCGCTCGACCAGCAGCAGGCCGACGCCCTCACCCCAGCCGGTGCCGTCGGCCGCCGCCGCGAAGGACTTCGATCGCCCGTCAGGAGCCAGACCGCGCTGGCGGCTGAAGTCGACGAAGGAGGCGGGTGTGGACATGACCGAGACGCCGCCCGTCAGGGCCAGGTCGCACTCGCCGTTGCGTAGGGCCTGGATCGCCAGGTGCAGAGCGACCAGCGACGACGAGCACGCCGTGTCCACCGAGATGGCCGGGCCCTCAAGACCGAACGTGTAGGACAGGCGGCCGGAGACGATGCTCGCCGCGTTGCCGGTGATCAGGTAGCCGTCGAGGTCGTCGTTGCCGTAGATCAGGGTCAGGTAGTCCTGGCCGTTGGTGCCGGTGAAGACGCCGGTGCGGCTGCCGCGCAGCGACTCGGGGTCGATGCCCGCGTTCTCGAACGTCTCCCAGCTCGTCTCCAGGAGCAGCCGCTGCTGCGGGTCGGTGGCCAGGGCCTCGCGCGGGCTGATCCCGAAGAACTCGGCGTCGAAGCCGCCCAGGTCGGGGAGGAAGCCGCCGGAGCGGGTGTAGGTCGTGCCGCGTCGTTCGGGGTCCGGGTCGTACAGGGCGTCCAGGTCCCAGCCGCGGTCGGTCGGGAAGCCGGTGATGGCGTCCGTGCCGTCGGCCACCAGCCGCCACAGCGCGTCCGGCGAGACCGCGCCGCCGGGATAGCGGCAGGCCATCCCCACGATCGCGATCGGCTCGTCGTCCGCACCGGTCGTCCGGACGACGGAGGTGTCCCGCCGGATGCCGAGGACCTGGCCGCGCAGGTGCTCGGCCAGCGCGCTCGCGGTCGGGTAGTCGAACAGCACGGTGGCGGGCAGCTTCAGGTCCAGGGCCGTCGCCAGCCGGTTGCGCAGCTCGACGGCGGTGAGCGAGTCGAAGCCCAGTTCCTGGAGGGGGCGCTCGTCGTCGACCGACTCCGCGCTCCGGTGCCCCAGGACGGACGCGATGTGCGTCCGTACCAGCTCGCGGACGACCCGGGTCTGCTCGCCCTCGGCCAGGCCGCGCAACTGCCGCGCGAGGTCGTCGCCCGCTCCCGCGGTACGGCCCGCCGGGGCGCGGACGAGGCCGCGGAAGACCGGCGCGAGCGTGCCGGCCCGTGCCTGTCGGCGCAGTTCGGCGTGGTCGAGCCGGACCGGCACCGTCCTGGCCGGGCCGCCGGCGAGCGCCCGGTCGATCGCGGCGAGGCCGTGTTCCACCGTCAGCGGCGACAGCCCGGAGCGCGCCCTGCGCGCGGCCTCGGCCGCGCTCGCCCCGTCGTCCGTCCTGCCGTCCGCCCCGTCCGGCCAGCTCCACGGGCCCCAGGCCAGGGAGACGGCCGGGCGGCCTTCGCGTGCGCGCCGGTGGGCGAGCGCGTCGAGGAACGCGGCGGCGGCCGCGGTGTGCGCCTGTCCGGGCACGCCGAGCGTCCCCGAGGCGGAGGAGAAGACCACGAACGCGGCGAGATCGGCGTCGGCGGTCAGTTCGTGCAGGTGCCGGGCGAGTGCGGCGCGCGGCCGGAACACGGCCGCGACGCGGTCGGGCGTGAGCGCGGTGAGCACACCGTCGTCCGACTCCTCGACCGCGTGCACCACGGCCGTCAGCGGACGCTCCGGTGACACGTGGGTCAGCAGATCGGCGACGCTCGCGCGGTCGGTCAGCTCGCCCGGTGCGACGGTCACCTCGGCGCCGAGCGCGGTGAGTTCGTCGAGCACCGCGCGATCGGCGGCCTCCGGCGTCGCGCCCGGCGTCCGGCCGATCAGCAGGTGCCGTACGCCGTGCTCGCGCACCAGGTGCCGGACGAGCGGCGCGGCCGCCTCGCCGGATCCGCAGACGACCAGCACGGTGCCGTCCCGGTCGAGCGTCCGAGCCGTACGCGCCGCCCCGCCGGGCGCGGCCGTGGCCGGCGAGCGGACGAGGCGGGCCGCGTACGGGACGCCGTCGCGCACGGCGAGCTGGGTCTCGTCGGTGGCCAGCGCGGCCCGGACCGAGGTGGCGCCGGCCTCGGCGTCGACGTCCACGACGACGAAACGGCCGGGATGCTCGGCCTGCGCCGAGCGGAGCAGACCCCAGACGGCGGCCTGACCGAGGTCGTCGATCCGGTCGTCGTCGTGGACGACGACCGCGCCGCGGGTGAGCACCACCAGACGGGCGTCGGCGAACCGCTCGTCGGACAGCCACGCGTGGGTGAGCTCCAGCATCCGGGCGAGCCGCGCCTCCGCGTCGTCGCCGCCGTCCGGGCACGGCGCCAGGACGGCGTCGGGCACCGGCGCGCCCTCGTCGAGGAGCCGGCCCAGAGCGGCGAGATCGGGAACACGCTCGCCGGGGAAGCCCGGCTCGTCGTCCCCGAGGATCGCCCAGCGCGACGCGTCGACGGGCGCCGACACCGCGACCGCCGTCCAGCCGGGCTCGTAGCCGAGGTCGAGGCCGGCGCCCGCGAACTCGCGGGGGCCGACCGGCCGGAACGTCACCGCGTCGACGGTGGCGACGATCGCACCGGCGGTGTCGGTGACCACCACGGAGGCGGTCTCCGCGCCGGTGGGGGAGAGCCGGATCCTGAGGCCGCGCGGGGCGGTCGTCACGGAGGTCGCGGTGACGCCCGACCAGGCGGCCGGGATCCGGGCGTCGTCGCCGCCCGCGCCCGCCGCGGACAGCGCCGCCTGCAGGAGCCTCGGGTCGAGCACGAACCCGCTCTGCTCCCTCTCCTCGGTCACCTGGACCTCGGCGTGGACGACGTCCCCCGCACGCCACGCGGCGCGCAGGCCGACGAGCGGGTCCGCGCCGGAGTGGCCGACCGCGAGCAGCCGGTCCGCCAACTCCTCCGGGTCGAGGGGAACGGCCCCCGCCGGGGGCCACTCGGCGGGCGCTTCCGCCGTCGAGGCGACGGCCCGGTCGGCGATCGTGCCCGTGGCGTGCCGGACCCAGGGGGCGTCCGGAGCGGCGGAGGGACGGGAATGGACCGTGACCGTGCGGCGGCCCCGCTCCTCCGGCGACACGGTGACGTGCAGCCGCGCCGGGCCCGCCTCGGACAGCACCAGCGGCGTCTCGACCGCGAGGTCCTCGACCCCGGCGAGGCCGACGTGGTGGGCGGCGTGCAGCGCGATGTCCAGCAGGACGGTCGCCGGGACGACGGCCGCCCCGTGCAGCGCGTACGAGGCCAGCCACGGGTGGGTGGCGGCCGAGACCTGCCCGGTGAAGAGGACGCCCTGGTCGTCGGGCAGCTCGATGACCTCACCAACCACGGGGTGCCCGGTGGCCGCGCCGCCGACGGCGCGGCCGGTGGGGTGCAGCCAGAAGTGCCGGCGCTGGAAGGGATAGGTCGGCGTGTCCACCCACGGACGGGGGCCGAAGAAGGAAGCCCAGTCCACGGCCGCGCCCTGCGCGTGGGCCCGGCCCAGCCCGGCCACGAGCTGGGCGACCTCGGACCGGTCGCGGCGCAGCAGCGGGACGAACGCGGCCTCGGGCGCGCACTCGGGCCCCGCCGCCGACAGCGCGGCGTCCGGGCCCAGCTCGACGAAGGTCGTGACGCCCCGGTCCCGCAGCGTCCGCACCCCCTCGGCGAACCGCACGGTCGCCAGGACGTGCCGGACCCAGTACTCCGCCGTGCGCCAGGCGTCGGCCGCCTCGCCGGACACGGTGGACACGAAGGGGATCGTCGGGACGCCGTAGGAGACGCTCTCCGCGACCGCCCGGAAGTCCTCGACCATCGGCTCCATCAGCGGCGAGTGGAAGGCGTGCGACACCCGCAGCATGCTCGTCCGACGGCCCCGCGACGCGAACGCGGCGGCGATGGCGGCGACGGCGTCCCCGTCCCCGGAGACCACCACCGAACGCGGCCCGTTGACCGCCGCGAGGCCCGTGCCGGCGGTGAGCAGCGGCCGTACCTCGTCCTCGGTGGCCTCCACGGCCGCCATGGCCCCGCCGTCCGGCAGCGCCTGCATCAGTCGGCCGCGAGCGGCGACCAGCCGGGCGGCGTCGGCCAGGGACAGCACACCGGCGACATGGGCGGCCGCCAGCTCGCCGACGGAGTGCCCGGCGAGCAGATCGGGCCGCAGGCCCCAGGACTCGACCAGCCGGAACAGCGCCACCTCGAAGGCGAAGAGCCCGGCCTGCGCGAACTCCGTCCGGTTCACGGCCCCGGCGTCGTCGCCCCAGAGCACGTCACGCAGCGGCACGTCGAAGTGCGGGTCGAGCTCGGCCACAGCGGCGTCGAAGGCATCGGCGAACACCGGGAAAGCGGCGTGGAGTTCCGCGCCCATGCCCAGCCGCTGCGCTCCCTGGCCGGTGAACAGGAACGCGACCTTGCCGTCGGACACCTCCTGCGGGGCGACGGAACCACTCGCCACCGCCCCCAGAGCGGCGGCCAGCTCCGCACGGTCCGCGCCGGTCACGACCGCGCGGTGGTCCAGGTCCGCGCGCCCGATCGCGAGCGCGCGCCCGGCGGCGGCGAGGTCGTCGTCCGACAGCGTCCCCAGGAAGACGCGCAGATCGGCCGCACGCGCGCGGACGGCCTGCGGGTTCCGGCCCGAGACGACCCACGGCACCACCGCGGGCCGCGGCGGCTCCGGTGCCTCCTCGACGGCCGGCGGCTCCTCGATGATGACGTGCGCGTTGGTGCCGCTGATGCCGAACGAGGAGACGCCGGCGCGGCGGGGGCGGTCCA
>NZ_JBHYKM010000055.1:0-31790 GCF_042741435.1 Streptomyces sp. NPDC058955
CGCCCACCGACGGGGCGAGCGCGCACAGCAGCGAGGCGACGCCGAACACGGCCAGCCCGCACTGGAACACCCGGCGGCGTCCGAAGCGGTCCGCCCGCGCGCCGGCGGAGATCAGGAGACCGGCCAGGACGAGGGTGTAGGCGTCCACGACCCATTCGAGGCCGCGGGTGTCGACGTCGAGGCCGTGCCCGATGGCGGGCAGGCCCACGTTGACGATGGTGGTGTCCAGCCCGACCAGGAACATGCTCAGGCAGCAGACGGCCAGGACCGTCCAGCGTCTGCGCCTGCTCAGCACGGCCTGGACGGGGTGGGTCGTCGTGGTCATGTCGTCCCTCTGCTCTCCGGCGGCGAATGCGCTGCCAGAGTCGCCCCGGACGGCCCGAACGGCCCATCGTCTTTGCGGGGACGGCAAAAACGATTCCCGGTGTTCCAGGAACTCCCGGGATTCCCGGCCCGTCAGCGGCCGTTGGGCACCGCGCGGAAGCCCGTGCACCCGAAGCGCTTCCAGTCGGCCCTGTCGTCGCCGTCGGCCCGGTAGACGACCACCGTCCAGTCCCCCGCCTTCGCGGTGACGGGCGGGGCACCCGGGAAGTCGCGGGGGTAGACCAGCGACTTCCCGGCGGAGCCGACCCTGACGGGCCGGGAGGTGTGGCCGAATCCCTTCCCTCCGGGCGGCTTCACTCCGGCGACCAGGCGGTACGTCTCCCCGCCGGAGAACGAGAAGCTCACGTCGACCGACGCGGCGCCGGAGCGGTACGTGACCGAGGTCGAGGAGGTGCTGCCCGAGGGGCCCGTCTCCGGCGGTCGGTCGCACTCCCCGGCGCCGAGCCGGGCCTGCTTCGGGTCCTTCGACAGGGCCCATCGGACGTCGGACGCGGACTCGGGGGCGGACTCGGGGGCGGACTCGGACGGGGGCGTGCCGTCGGAGCCTTCGGCGTCGGAGTCGGCTTCGGCGTCGGCGATGGGCGTGCGCCGGGGCGGGGCCGCTTCGCCGCCGGGGCCTCCGTCGCCGCTCCCCGTGCTCCCCCGGTCCCACGCCTCCCAGGCGACCGTGCCCGCCGCACCGGCCAACGCCAGCACCAGCGCCACCGCGCCCCACCGGCTGCGGCGGGCGGGGGCGGGAAGCGTACCCCCGACGCCCGGGTCCGGGTCCGGGTCCGGGTCCGGACCCGGGTCGGGGCTTGGATCGAGGCGCGTGGGCGGCAGAGGTGCTCCGCCCGCGCCGCCGCAGCGCGCGATCACCTCCGCCGTGTCCGGCCGGTCCGCCGGGTCCTTCGCCACACAGGCACGGACCAGTGCGACCAACTCCGGCTCCTGGTGGGCGACTTCGCCGAGATCGATGTCCTCGTGCACCGCCCGGTAGGAGACGGCTTCGGCGAGGCCCTCGCCGAACGGCGGCCGGCCCGTCATGGCGTACGCCATGGTCGCGCCGAGGGCGAAGACGTCGGCGGGCGCGGACGTGTCGTTGCGGAGCAGCACCTCGGGCGCGGTGAAGCCCGGGGTGCCGGGCGCCGCGCCGGTCCTGGTCAGGGCCGTGTCGTCGGGGCCGCGCGCGATCCCGAAGTCGATGAGGCGGGGTCCGTCGGGGGCCAGGATGACGTTCTGCGGCTTGAGGTCCCGGTGGGTGATCCCGTACGCGTGCACGCTCGCCAGCGCCACCGCGAGCGCTTCGAACAGGGCGCGGCACGCGTCCGGTGCCAAAGGGCCCTCGGCGCCGATCTTCTGACGGAGCGTCGGGCCGGGGACGTACTCGGTGGCCAGCCAGTACGGCGCCTCGTCCAGCGAGGCGTCCACCAGGTGCGCGGTGTGCGGGCTGCGGACGGTGCGGACCGTGGCGACCTCCCGCCGGAACCGGGCGAGCGCCTCCCGGTGTCCGGCGATCTCGTCCCGGATCACCTTCAGCGCGACCAGCCCGCCGCCCGGCGAACGCGCCAGATACACCTGCCCCATGCCGCCCGCCCCGAGCCGGCCGAGGAGGGTGTGGTCGCCTATGCGCGCGGGGTCCTGACCAGGTCTCAGTGGGTCCACGCTGCCGTACTGTAGTGCGGTGGCCCCGGCCCCGGGCGCGGCGACGGCCCGGTGCGATCCCCGGTGCGACCGGGCGAACGTCCGGTAGGTTGCCCGCCATGACCGAACTGGGACCTGACACCTGGCCGCCCGCCCCGATATCCACCGAACGCCTCGTGCTCCGCGCCTCCGAGGCCCGTGACCGGGCCGGCTTCATCGAGCTGTTCGCGTCGCCCGAGGTCGGCACGTACGTCGGTGGCGCCCGGCCGCGGGACGAGCTCGAACGCGCGGTTCCCGAGGTGCCCGGGCGGCGGCCCGGCGTCTTCGTGGTGACGCTCGACGACGCGATGATCGGGATGGTCACGCTCGACCCGCGCGGCGCGGACCGGCGGGGTCACGTCCGCCCGGAGGGCGGGGAGACCGAGCTCGGCTACCTGTTCCTGCCGGCGGCGTGGGGGCACGGGTACGCCGCCGAGGCGTGCGTGGCGGTGCTCGACTGGTTCGCCGGCGCGCTGCCCGCCGAGCCGGTGGTGCTCTCCACCCGGAGCGCGAACGACCGCGCGATGCGGCTCGCGGCGAAGCTGGGCTTCACCGAGGTGGAGCGGTTCGAGGAGTACGGCGCCGAGCAGTGGTTCGGGGTGCGGAACCCGGTCCCGCGCTCGGTCTGAGCGATCGGCCCGTCCCGTACAACCCTGGGGGCGGGCCGTGAGTCTCCTCGGGTGATCACGTCCGTGATCGGATCCTCGAGGAGACCATCATCACCGCCATACGCAAGACCCTCACCGCCACTGCCGTCGTCGGCGCCGTCCTGGCGGGCTCCGCCGCCTGCGGGACGGTCGAGCAGCTGTCGGCAGGGAAGAAGCTGGACCAGGCGTTCGAGAAGCTGGGCGAGGCGAAGTCGCTGTCCTTCGAGCTCGACCTGGACGTCGACGCGCGGACGCTCAAGGAGATGGACGCCGCCTCGGACCCGGAGCCCGGCGAGGAGATCCCGGACGAGGCCGCCGAGCTGATCAGCGGCGTGCGGATCGGCGTCACCGTGGAGTCGAGGAAGCCGCTCGGCGAGTCCGGGGAGGAGGACTTCGTCGGGACGGCGATGAAGGTGAGCACCCGGGAAGGCGACCTGTTCGAGTACCGGGTCGTCGGCGACCGCACCTACCTGCGGGCCGACCTCCAGAAGATCAGCTCGTCGATGAGCGTGCCCATGCCGCCCGTCGACGAACTGCCCGCGGAGGCCGGCGCCTTCAAGAAGGCGCTGGAGGGCGAGTGGGTCACGTTCGACACCGCGGAGATGGAGAAGGCCGGCCGGGAACTGGCCGAGGCGCCGGGCGGCGAAGGGACCGCGAGCGGCGAGCCGTCGCCCGCGCCCACCCTGGACGCCGAGACCCAGAAGAAGCTTCTGGAGGCCCTGCGCGAAGTCGTGGCCCGTGACGTCGACTTCGCGACGGCGGGCGGCGAGGACGGCACCGAGCGGATCTCGGCCACGGCGCCGTTCCGCACGCTGATCACCGACCTGTTCGCCAAGATCCGTCCGCTCTCCCAGGAGCTGCCGCCGGGCGTCGAACTGCCGTCGGACAGCGACCTGAAGGACGCGCCGGACAGCAAGGTCACGGCCGACTTCACGCTCAAGAACGGCGAGCTGAAGGAGGTGTACGTCGACCTCGCGCCGCTCGCCGAGGACGTGAAGGTCGAGAAGTTCGGCCTCGCACTGAAGCTGAACGCCGGCATCACTCCGGTCGCGCCCGCCGGCGCCACCGAGCTGGACGTCGACGAGCTCATGGACGGCTTCGCCGGCGCGATGATGCCGGCCGACGAGGAGTTCGGTGACGAGTTCGATGGCGAGTTCGGTGACGAGTTCGATGGCGAGTTCGGTGGCGAGTTCGCCGAGGGCGACCCCGGCATCGACACCGAGGGACTCGACGCCGTCGAGTAGCCCACCCCGCGCGCGAAAACAAGGTGCCCGCGGCGCGGCTCCCTGTTAACGTCTCCCGCATGAAGCCTGCAGCTGTGACGACGACGCCGGAGAGTGTCCCGGCGCGCTGACCGTTGTCTCAGTCCGAAGCCCCGGGGCGAGTGCCCCGGGGCTTCGCGCTGCGGTCACTCGCCCGATGACCGCGAGGAGACCGCCATGCACGACCACGCACACGACCACGCACAGGACCACGCGCACGACCACCGCAAGCTCGGCCGCGAGCTCGGCCTCTTCGACACCGACCCGCTGATCGGCGCGGGACTGCCGTACTGGCTGCCCGACGGCGCCGCCGTGCGGCACGCCCTGGAGGAGTACATCCGCGACGCCGAACGGCGCGCCGGGTACCGGCACGTGTACTCGCCCGTGCTGGGCAAACGGGAGCTGTACGAGATCTCGGGGCACTGGGCGCACTACAGCGAAGACATGTTCCCGCCGATGGACCTCGGCGGGGAGCAGGTCGTGCTGCGGCCCAGCCTGTGCCCCCACCATGCCCTCATCTACCGCTCCCGGGCGCGCAGTTACCGCGAACTGCCGCTGCGGATGGCCGAGCTGGGCGGCATGTACCGCTCCGAACTCTCTGGGGTGCTGGGCGGGTTGACCAGGGTGCGGGCCATCCAGCTCAACGACGCGCACATCTTCTGCACCCTGGAGCAGGTCGCGGAGGAGGCGCGGGCGGCGCTGGAGATGATCCGGAGGGCGTACGAGGCGCTGGGCGTCGTCCCGGCCCGGTACCGGCTCTCGCTGTCGGGCCCGGGCGGCAAGTACGTCGACGCGCCCGAGATGTGGCGGCGGTCGACCGACCTGCTGACCGAGGCGCTGGACCGGTCCGGGCTGCCCTACGAGGCGGCCGAGGGCGAGGCCGCGTTCTACGGACCCAAGATCGACGTCCAGGTGCGGGACGGAGCCGGCCGGGAGTCCACCCTCTCCACCGTCCAGGTCGACTTCCACCAGCCCGAGCAGTTCGACCTGCGCTACATCGGCGCGGACGGCGCCCGGCACCGCCCGGTGATGGTCCACCGCAGCATCGTCGGCAGTGTGGAACGGGCCGTCGCCCACCTCATCGAGCGGCACGGCGGCGCCTTCCCCGCCTGGCTCGCCCCCACCCAGCTGGCGATCCTCCCGGTCTCCGACGCCGACGTCCCGGCGGCCGTCGCGCTCGCCGACCGCTGCACCGCCCTCGGGCTGCGCGCCGAGGTCGCGCCCCCGGACCGCGGCAGCCTCGGCGCCCGCGTCCGCGCGGCCCGCCTGGTGCCGTACCAGGCCGTTCTCGGCGCCAGGGAGGCCGCGGAGGACCGCCTCTCGCTGCGGCTCCGGGACGGTCGGCGCCCGGGCTCGCTCCCGGTCGCCGACGCGCTCGCGCGCATCGGCGCGCTGGTCCGGGCGCACAGCACCGCACTGTGGGACGACTGATCGCTCCGTGCCGTCGCCCACGCCCGGCCCCGACGGGGCAGGACGGAGCCGGAGGCCCGGGCGTGGGCGGCGGCCACGGAGGCCGAACTCGTGGGCCTCTCAGCCCTGTTGAGCCTCGCGTTTATCGCGCATTGATGACCGCCGCCTACGCTCTCCCCCGCCGATCGTGCCGAACGGGGGGGGACGACATGCTCCGCATTCACTTCAGCGAGACGGATCTGGCGAGGACCAGGATCGCCACCGCGCCCGATCCGCTCTGGGAGGTCGCCGCGAGCCTGCACCGATTACAGTCGCGCCGGGGGCGGTGGGCGTATGCGGGGTGGTACCGCATGGCACGGCAGCAGACGCGGGAGAAGGGGCTGAGCCGCGTGCTGCAGAACGTGTTCCTGCCCCTGTATCCCAGGGCCGCCTACTTTCCGGACTTCCTCACGCCCGCCGACGCGGTGGGCGATCTGGACGCCGGACTGGAGTCCGTCCTGGCCACGCCGCCGCGTCGGGTCCTCCAGGAGGTGACCCTCCTCGACCGGACCGTCGGCGCTCCCCCGTGGGCGAGGCAGTTGGCCGGGCTGGAGGCGCGCCGGGAGTTCGTGGGGATGCTGCGGGCCTATCACGACGCGGTGATCGCCCCGTACGAGGACATGGCGCGGGCCCGGATCGAGGCGGAGCGGGCGGCGCGCGCCCGGGGGCTGCTGGACGGCGGGGTCGAGGGCATGCTCGCGGGGCTCGGGCCGATGCTGCGCTGGCGCCCGCCCGTCCTGGAGGTCGTCTATCCCCGGCAGGTCGAGGACCGGGACCTGTATCTGAACGGACGCGGGCTCACCCTCGTCCCCTCGTACTTCAACTGGGGCGAGCCGGTCGCCTACGCCGACCCGGAGATGCCGCCCGTGCTCTGGTACTCGCTCCTCCACGAGCCGGGCCTCCCGGAAGGCTCCGGTCCGCCCGAGACGTCCCTGACCAGCCTGCTCGGGCGGGCCCGAGCGGTCGCCCTGCACGCCGCGTCCACCGGCGCCACGACCGGGGAGATCGCGCGTGCCGCCGGGGTCTCGGCGTCCTCCGCCAGCAGGCACGCGACCGTGCTGCGCGACGCGGGCCTCGTCACCACCGTCCGGAACGGCCCGACCGTGCTGCACACCCTCACCCCGGCGGGGGCGTCGTTGCTGCGCGCCGCGACACGGGCGTGACGGACGGGGCGGACGGGGCGGACGGGGCGGACGGGACCGATGACTTTGCGCCGCACCGCCGGTCATACAAGCGACACGATCGATACGACGAAGCGAAGAAGGCTCCGAGATGACCGACGCTCTCCTCACCCCCCGTGCCGTACGTTCCGCCGCCCCCGCCTCGCGCACCCTCGTGGGGTGGGCTCTGGCCGGTGGCGCGGCGGCGGGACCGCTGTTCCTCGCGGCGGGTGTCGCCCAGGGGGCCGCGCGGGACGGGTTCTCGTTCGGGCGGCATGCGATCAGTCAGCTCGCCCTCGGCGGGCCGGGATGGATCCAGACCGTGAACTTCCTCGTCGCCGGGGTGCTGTTCGCCGGTGGGGCGTGGGGGCTGCGGCGGATCCTGCGCGGCGGTCCCGGCGGCACCTGGGGGCCCGCCCTGATCGGGGTGTTCGGTGCCTCGTTCTGGCTCGCGGCGGCGTTTCCCGCCGACGCGGGGGCCGGGTTCCCCGCCGGCGCGCCCGACGCGACCGTGCTGAGCGGGCACGGGGCCGTCCACATGTTCGGCGGGATGGTCGGCTACCTCGCCCTGTGCGCCGCCTCCGTGGTGCTCGGCCGGTCGTTCACCGCCCGCGGTCTGCGGGGCTGGGCCCTCGCCTCGCGGATCGTGCCGGTGTTCGTGCTCACGGGCTTCATGGCGTCGGCGGCGTCCGTCCTGGCCTTCACCCTCGGCGCCGGCCTCGGGCTGCTGTGGCTGACCGCGGCGACGGCCCGGCTGGCCAGGGCGACGGCCCCTGCGCGCCGGTGACGGCACGCCGCTACCGGAGCCGACGGGGAAAACGGTTCGCGTGTGCGGGGGCGGCGGTGACAGGGTGCGGCGCATGGCCACCCCGTATGAGATCCGTGCCGATTTCGACGCCGACACGATCGTCGTCTATCAGGCGTACGCGCCCGCCATCGCCGACGCGGCGCTGCGGGCGGGGCGGTTCGTGGCGCCGTTCTCGTTCCACCGGATGACCTGGATCAAGCCGTCGTTCCTGTGGCTGATGCACCGCAGCAACTGGGCTCGCAAGGCGGGTCAGGAACGGATCCTCGCCGTGCGGATCACCCGGCGGGGGTGGGAGGAGGCGCTGTCCCGGGCCGTGCTCACGACCGCGGACCCGGCCGAGGTGGCACGGGCGGCCGTGCACGTCCAGTGGGATCCGGAGCGTTCGCTGCGCGGGGCGGCGCTGAATCAGTACAGCATCCAGGTCGGGCTCGGGCGTTCTGTGATCCGGGCGTTCGCCGAGGACTGGACCGTGGGCCTCACGGATCTCACGCCGCGGGTCCGGAAGGCCGAGGCCCTGGTGCGGGCCGGGCAGGCGGCCAAGGCCCGGCGGCTGCTTCCGCCGGAGCGCGTCTACCCGCTGCCGCGGGCGTCGGAGGGGCTCGCCCTCCCCCGGTGAGCCGGCCACCGCCGAGGCCGGCGGCGCATCTGCGGGCGGTGCACGACGTCGCCGTCGAGCCGGTGGACGGGGTACGGGGGGCCGTCTGACGGTCCTTCCGGCGGCCCCGGCGGCCGGGACGGAGGGAGCGGAGGGGGTGCTTCCGGTCTCGGTCGATTGTCAGTGGCGGGTGAGACGGTAGGAACATCAAGCCGGCAGAAAAGACGGGGAGTTTCGCCGTGTCCGTTTCCCAGAACTACATCAATCACGTCGCCCTCGTGCTGGACGCGAGTTCGTCCATGTCGCACCTGCGGGGCAAGGTCGTCGAGGTCGCGGACCAGCAGATCGCCTACCTCGCCCGCCGCTCGCGGGAGCTGGACCAGGAGACCCGGGTCACCGTGTACGTGTTCGCGGACAAGGTGCAGTGCGTCATCTACGACAAGGACGTGCTGCGGATGCCGTCGCTGAAGCAGCTGTACAAGGTCGGGGGGATGACGGCGCTGCTGGCGGCGGCGCTGAAGTCGCAGCGGGAGCTGGCGCAGACGGCGCAGCTGTACGGCGACCACAGCTTCCTGACCTTCGTGCTGACGGACGGACAGGAGAACGCCAGCCACCGCTGCCCGGACGCGCCGAGCAAGCAGCCGCGCGCGCTGGTGGCGGCCGTGGCCGAGATGATCGAGAAGCAGGACGACAACTGGACGCTGGCCGTCCTGGTGCCGGACCAGATGGGCCGCCGCGAGGCCATGAACTGCGGTTTCCCGAAGGACAACGTGGCCATCTGGGACGCCACGAGCACCCAGGGCCTGGAGGAGGCCGGGCAGGTCATCCAGCAGGCCACCGAGAAGTTCATGGTGGGCCGCACCAAGGGCATCCGGGGGTCGCGCGCGGTGTTCTCCGTGGGCGCCGAGGCGGTGAACCAGAAGACCATCGCTGCGGCCGGCCTCACCCCGGTCGACGCGTCCGGGTACGAGCTGATCCCGGTGGCGCGTGACGTGGCGATCCGCGAGTGGGTGACCGAGTCCGGGCACACGTACCGGACCGGGTGCGCCTTCTACCAGCTGAGCAAGTCGGAGAAGATCCAGGCGCGGAAGCGGATCGCCGTGCTGGAGAAGAAGACCGACCGCGTCTACACGGGACCCGAGGCGCGGGCGCTGCTCGGCCTCCCCGACGAGGAGGTGCGCGTCAAGCCGGACCAGAACGCCGAGTTCACCATCTTCGTGCAGAGCACCAGCGTCAACCGCAAGCTCGTGCCGAACACGCGGCTGCTGCTGATGCACTGACCTCCGGGCTCAGCGGTCCTCCCGGGCGCGCACCGGACGGCCGGCTTCGAGGCCGTACTCCGGCAGGGCGATGTCACCGGCCTTCGCGAACTGCGCGGCGAGGATGCCGCGCATCGGCCACCGGGTCATCGACCGCATGGAGAGGTCACGGAGCCGGATGCCGAGCCGGCTCGACGGGGCGTAGCCGGCGGCGCCGCCGGGCGGGAGCCGCTGGGCCTGGGTGACGTACGGGCGCATGACCGCGTCGTAGCGGCGGAAGGCGTCCTCGTGGGCGCCTTCCGCCGCTACGAGTTCACCGGCCAGGACGTAGGCGCCGACCAGGGCGAGGCTCGTGCCGAGGCCGGTGAGCGGGGTGGCGCAGTAGCCGGCGTCGCCGAGCAACGCCACCCGGCCGCGCGTCCAGCAACGGCCGCCGCACACCGCCCGCCACCCCGACACGGCGCCGGGGGCGCTCGCCCTCGACCGGATCGTCGGGGCCGCCGTCGCGGTCGCCGACGCGGAGGGACTGGGCGCGGTCTCGATGCGGCGGGTCGCGGCCGAACTCGGGGTGGCGACGATGTCGCTCTACCGGCACCTGGCCGACAAGGACGACCTGCTGGTGCGCATGATGGACGCGGCCATCGCCGAGCGGCCGCTGCCCGCCCAGCCGCCGCCGGGCTGGCGCGAGCCGCTCGAACTGGCCGCCCGCCACCTCTGGGGCCTGTTCCGGCTGCACCCCTGGATGGCGCCCGCCCTGTCGATGACCCGGCCGCAGCTCATCACCTCGGCGCTCACCTACAGCGAATGGATCCTGGCCGCCCTGCACACCCGCGGGCTCGACCACCGGACGGCGTTCACCGCCTACCTGACGCTGCTGAACCACGTCCGCGGCCTCGCCCTCAACCTGGAGTCGGAGCGGGAGGCGGAGGCGCAGAGCGGCCTCGACAGCGAGGAGTGGATGGACACCCAGGAGTCGGCCCTGCTGGCCGCGCTGGACACCGGCCGGTACCCGTCGCTCTCCCGCGTCGCGCGGGAGGGTTACGACTGCGATCTCGACGGCCTCTTCGAGTTCGGGCTCCAGCGCCTCCTGGACGGTCTCGCGCCGCTCGTCGACGACGGCTCACCGCCCGGGCCGTGAGAACCCCCGCCGCGCGGGTCAGTCGTCGGCGACCTGGACGGCGACGGCGTAGTGGGTGCCGTCCGTCCCCGCGAGGACGCTGTCGAAGAGCGTGGTGAGCCCGTTCACGGCGCCGCCCGCGTCGTCGTGGTTGGTCCACCAGCTGCCGTCCGGCCCGAGCAGCCGGACCACCCGGTCCGCCGCGCGCCCGGCGGCCTCGACGGGCATGTGGAGGTGGGTCGGCCAGTACAGGTCGACGGCCGCGAGCCGGGCCAGGAACGGGGCCGCCTCCGCCGGCTCCAGCGGTTCCAGCGCGGCGCAGATCTCCGGGACGGGAGGCGGCACCCAGCCGGGGACGAACCGCCGCCACTCCTCGTCCGCCGCGAACTCGGCCAGCACGGCGCGGATCCGCGCCGCCAGTTCGGGCAGGTCCGGGTCCGGCTCGGTGAACCGTCCGGCGGCCACGAACACCCGTGACGGCGTGGCCAGTTCGGCCACGCACGCGCGCAGGTCGGCGAGGAGCGCCTCCGCGGGCGTCACGCCGGCGCCCCCTCCCCGACGCCGGCCCCGGCCCCGGCCCCGAGCCTGTCCAGGACGCGGCCGCGGAGGATCTCGTACTCCTCGCGGAGCCGACGCCACTCGGCCACGGGCGGGCGCGGGACGACGACGCCCTCGGTGACGCTCTCCTCCGGCCCGAACTGCTCACGGGTGAGATCGATCTCGACGCCCCCGCCCAGGCGGTTCCACCAGTGGTAGTCCACGCGCTTCCCGTCGACCAGGACCTCGCCGCGGAGCAGTTCGCCGCCGAGCAGGTCGTTGAGCACCATCGCGGTCACCCCGCACTGGTCCCGCGCCGGATTGTCCTCGGTCCAGCGGGGCCGGTACTCGGGCGTGCAGGTCTCGGCGCTCCAACTGCCGCGCACGGCTCGTTCGATGTCGGAGAGAAGCAAGGGCGTCATGCCGGGGATCATGCCACCCGGCACCGACAGCCGAACGCCGGAGCCCGGGCGCGCGGAAGGGGGCGGGCCCCGGCCGGTCGGGCCGGAGTCCCGCCCCCTTCGGGCGTCAGCGCGACAGGAACTCCTGCCGGAGGGCGTCCAGGACCTGGGCCGCCTCCGGGTGGCCGGAGTTGCGGCAGCGGGCCGCCGTCGTGGTGAGGCGGGCGATGGCCTCGTGGGTGCGCTCCAGGCCGTTGCCCTCGATCAGCGCGGCGACGCGGACCGCCTCGGCGCGCGCGAGTTCGCCCTCCTCGCCGCCCCCCTCGTGGGTGGCGATGGCGGCCTCGGCCTCCGGCAGGGCCTCCTCGAAGCGGCCGGCCTCGGCCAGGACGCGGGCGCGGCGGTAGTGGATCTCGCCGCGCTCGTACCAGACGGCGAAGCCCTCCTCGCCGGGCGGCAGCGCGTCGAGGACCGCGTCGGCGCGGGTCAGGTGTTCGAGGGCCGCGTCGACGCCCTCGGTCTCCTCGGTCCCTTCGGTGTCGCGGCCCTGCATGGTGAGGCGCGCGAACTCCCTCATCATCAGGCAGACGATCGGCGGGTTGGGGGCCTCGGCGTGGGCGGCGACGGCCCGGGCGTAGGCGGTGTCCGCCGCGTCCCAGCGGTCGGCGAGGGCGAGGGTGGTCGCCGCCTCCGCGGCCACCAGGGTGAGGACGGCGCGGTCCTCCTCCGGCCAGCCGGCGACGGTGTCCGCGAGGCGGAGCAGTTCCTCGGCGGCGGGCAGGTACTCCTCCAGGTCGCGCAGGCCCCGGCCGAGGGTCAGGCGGGCCTGGGCGAGGGCCCGTTCGTCGGCGCCGGACGCCGCCTCGTCCGCGAGGACGGACTCCAGCACGGCCACCGCGTCGGCGTTGCGGCCGGAGCGGCCGAGGACCATGGCGAGCTGGAGGCGCGCGTCGGTGGCCTCGCCGGGGTCGCCGGCCTGGTCGAACCGGGCGGCGGCCTCGGAGAGGTGGCGGACGGCGCCGTTGTGGTCGCCGAGGTGCGAGGAGGCGTGGCCGAGCAGCATGTACGTCGGGGCGAGCGCGAAGGACGTGTCGTCGTGGGCGACGGCGTCGGCGATCGCCGAGTGCAGGAGCTCCACCGCCTCCTGCGGCCGGTCCTGGGCGAGCAGGATCTGCGCGAGGAGGGCGGACGGGCGCGGCCGGCGCCAGGGCCGATCGGCGGCTTCGAGGTCCTGGAGCGCGGCGCGCAGTTCCCGCTCGGCGTCGGGCATGGCGCCGCGCCGGGCCATCATGTCGGCGACGAACTGGCGCGCGTTGGCGCTCTGGTGCGGGTAGCCGAGGCGGGTCGCCTCGGCGCGCAGGACGCCGACGGCGTCCTCGAACCGCTCCGTGGCGGCGTCGAGGTCGTCCGCCGGGGCCTCCTCGGCGCCGGAGCCCGGCTGCTCGGCCTGCGCCGCCCTGCCGAGGACGGCGAGGAGTTCCTGGTACGCGGCGAAGGCCGCCGAGTAGCGGACGGAGAGGTACGCCAGGGCGCGCTCGGCGGGCAGATCGGTGCCGAAGACGGCCTCCGCCTCGCCGAGCGGCTCCGCGTCGAAGGGGGTCTCCGCGAGCTGCTTGTCCACCGCGCGCAGCAGTTCGTCGAGCGCGGTCCGGGTCGCGGCGCGGTCCGGGGCGGGCTCGTCGTCGCGGGGGCTCGGGGCGGTGCTCCAGGCGAGGGTGCGGGCGCGGGCGGAGAGGGCGTGCCAGGGCATGGACAGTCGCTCGAAGTGCGCGATGGCGGAGGCGAGTTCCGCGGTGCCCTGGGTGTGGCGGTCGTCCAGCCAGTGCTTCTGGGCCTCGTGCTCGGCGAGTTCGGCGCGGAGCAGGTCCTCGGGGCCGAGGGTGTCGTCGTGCGGTTCGGTGGCGGCGGCGCGGAGTTCGGCGATCCGCGTCCAGAGCCGGGAGTCGCCGGGGTGGCCGTCGCGCGACATGCGGCGGGCCTCGCGCACGAGGGTGGCGTAGTCGTCGGGGATCGCGGTCCGGGCGGCGGCCGGCGCGGTGGTCGCGGCCGGGGTGGTGGCGCGGACGGCGGCGGCCGCGCGCAGGCCGAGCGGCAGCGGCTCGTCGAGCAGCGGGCGGCGGGCGAGCCGTTCCCGGCGCCGGTCGCCGACGGCGCTCGTGCCGTTGCGGGCGTCGAAGGCGGCGGCGAGGGGTTCGGCCTCGGAGCGGACGTGGGCGAGGAGTTCGGCCGCCGTCCAGTCGCGGCCGGGAGGTCCGGCCACGGGGGTGGCGTCGTGGCCGTCCTCGACGAGCCGGGCGAGGAGCACCTCGGCGCCGGTGAGGAAGCCGAGGCGGTCGAGCGGGGCGCCCGTCGCCTCGAAGAGGGGGCGGTTCTCGGCGAGGATCTCCAGGCCGCGGCCCTCGTTGCGGGAGAGGGCGCAGAACTCCAGGTGGAGGCCGACCTCGGCCTGCATGCCGGTGTTGCCGCGCACCTTGCGGTAGCCGGTGAGGTGGTGGGAGCGGGCCTCGTCGGTGCGGCCGGTGCGGAGCAGCGGCAGCAGGGCGCGGGCCTGGCTCATCTGCGGTTCCTCGCTGCAGACCTGCTCGCCGTCGAGGACGGGCCGCCAGATGTCGAGGGCCGTGGCGTCGTCGCCGGTGGTGACCCGGTACCAGGCGTGGTGCCGGGTCTCGCACGCCTCGCAGTCGCTGAGTTCGGTGCGGGGGCGGGTGGCCCACAGGTCGTAGGCGTCGGGGACGCCGGTGCCGGTGTGGTGGGCGAGGTGGTAGCGCATGGCGGCCACGGGCTGGACGCCGTGGTCGGCGGCCTCGTACCGCTCGCGCATCTGGTCGATCCAGCCGCCGACGGTGGCCAGCGGCATCTCGGGGACCTGAAGGAGGGAGGTGGTGACCCACTTGAAGCGCCAGAAGACCTGGTGGGCCTCGTAGGGGCTGAAGGAGTCGGGCGCGGTGTCCCACAGCTTGAGGATGCGGGCGAAGGCGACGGGCGACTTGCGCTGCTCGCCGGTGAACTCGTACGCCGTCATGAGTTCGAGGAGGGCGGTGACGAGCACGTCGGGCTTGTCGAAGGCCTCGGCGGCCTCGACGAGTTCCTCGGCGGTGACGGTGCGCGCCAGTCCGTGGGGGCGCTCGTGGTTCTCGCGGAGCGCCTCGACGACGGCCTCGGGGGTGTCCAGCATCTCTACAGTTCCTTCCGGGGCTCGGAGCCGGGGGCGGCGTCGCCCGGGTGGTGCATGGCGTGGGTGAGCAGGCCGATGAAGGCCCGGTTGAGCAGGGCGCTCTCGCTGGCGCGCAGCGGGCGGCGGCTGAGCAGCAGCGCCTGGCCGTAGAGGGCTTCGGCGGTGGTGACGGCGAGACCGCGTTCGCCGATGGTGAGGGCCTGGCGGACCAGCGGGTTGAGGTGGTTGAGGACGAGCTGGGCGCGCGGGGTCTCGTTCCGGAGCGAGCCGAGGATGTCGGCCCACAGGCCGTCGCTGTCGGCGGCGAGGCTCGACCGGGTGCGTTCGTGCCTCGCGTCGCGGTTGTCGAGGAGCAGCGCGGGGGCGGTGACGGGCTGGAAGTCGCGCAGGACGACGTCGCAGTCGTGGACGCCGATGGTCTCGCGGGCGACGGCGAGGAAGGCGGCGGCGCGGAGTTCGGCGCCGGGGTCGACGGCGTCGAGGTGGGCGGTGACGGTGGCCGGGTCGAGGTCGGTGACGGTGGTGCCGGGCCGGATCTCGGGCAGCCGGTGGACGAGGTCGCGGTCGTAGGTGTAGCCGCCGTTGACGACGCCGAGTCCGGCGGCGGAGGCGATCGGCGCGACCTGGCGGAACTCCTCGACGCTGCGCGTGACGAGGAGCGTGGGGTGGGTCCGCGCGAACTCCTCCAGGGTGACGTTGCCGTCGGTGGTCTCGAACGGCAGCCACGGCAGCACGATGCGCAGCAGCTCGTCGTCGTAGCGGGCGAGCGCCTTGACGGCGAGGTGGTGGGTGTCGATGAAGCGGTGGAGGAGGGCGGGGTCGCTGGCGGCGAGCCCGGTGAGCCAGTCGCGGATGCGGTCGCCGAGGGCGTCCCGTACGGCGGACAGCGTGCCGTCCTCGTACAGCGATTCGCGGGAGGCGGTCGGCCGCAGGCTGGTGGTGTCGACGACGCAGCGGACGAAGAACGCCCATTCGGGGAGCAGTTCGGGCGCCTGGTCGGTGAGCAGCATGCCCTTGAGGTGGACGCGGTGGCCGGCGCGCTGGGCCGGGCTCACGGCGGTCGGCAGGACGTAGGCGACACCGCGCAGTCCGGCGGCCGGCAGGTCCAGCTCGATGGTGTCGAGCGGGGTGAAGTCGAAGAGGTCGCGGCAGTACGCGGTGTACGCCTCGCGCTTGGCGAGCGGGGAGCGGTGGGTCTTCTCCCACGGCGGGGCCTCGTTGACGCGGTGGGTCTCGCCGCGCGGGTCGACGACGGTGACCTCGTGGCGGAGGAGTCCGCCGTAGTGCCGGGCGAGGGTGACGACCTGGTGGGGGCTGGTCCACTCGGCGTTGTCGGCGCGCGGGACGAGCTTCACCGTGGTGCCGGGCTCGGGGAGGGTCGCGGTGGGCAGGGTGCGGATGGTGTAGCGGCCGTCGGAGTGGCCGCGCCATTCGACGGTGGGCGCGGCCGGGTCGGCGGCGGACCGGCTCAGGACGGTGATCTCGTCGGCGACGACGAAGCAGGCGAGCAGGCCGATGCCGAACTGGCCGATGAAGTCGCCGCGCTCGGCGGCGAGCCCCGCGCCGTCCAGGCCGCCGTCGGCGGTCCGCTTGGAGCTGCGTCCGATGGTGGCGAGGAAGCGGTGCACGTCGGCCTCGGAGAGGCCGATGCCGGTGTCCGTGACGGTCAGCGTCTCGCCGGTGCGCACGGTGATCGTGCCGGGGGCGCCGAGGGTGAGGGCCTGGCGGGCGGTGATGGCGTCGACGGCGTTCTGGAGCAGTTCGCGCAGGTAGACGCGGGGGCTGGAGTAGAGGTGGTGGGAGAGCAGGTCGACGAGGCCGCGCAGGTCCACCTGGAAGGTGTGGGCGGTCTCGCCGGTCGGGGAGTTCAGGGGGTTCGGGGAGGTCTCGGAGTGGGACACCTGGCGCGGTCCTTCGGTGCGCGCCCGCGCGGTGTGGGGCGCGGGCGGGGTGCGATGGGGTGGGACGGGGTACGAGGGGTGGTGCGGGGGCCGGTACGGGTGGGGCGGCGGCCCGTGCGGGCTCCGGGTTCGGCGGCGGACCGCCGCGGCGGGCCGCCGTCCCGGGTCGCGGCCCGTGTGCGGGGCGCGTGGCGGGGGCCGTGTGCGGGGCGCGTGGCGGGGGCCGTCTTCGGCGGGCGGGGCCGGAGCCGTACCCCTACCCGACCCGTGCCCGGCCGTGCCGTTCCGCCCCGCCGCTCAGCGTCCGGCGTAGGAGCGGTGCTCCTTGTACGCCTTGGCCGGGTCGGAGCCGTCGAGGTAGTACCAGGGGAACTCGGTGACGCGTCCCTCCGTGGCCCGGAAGCACTCCCGCGCCGAGGCGACGTCGCCGGCCAGCGAGAACGCCATGGCGAAGGTGTTGTACACCTGGAGCCAGCCGCGCCCGCGGACGAAGTCCGGGTGGCGGACGGAGTGGTCGGCCGCCTCGTTGAGGGAGGCGATCACCTCGGGCCGGCGGATGTAGCGGGCGTCGGGGCCGGAGTCGAGGGCGAGCCAGTGCTCCAGGTGCGCGACGGCGACGAGCTGTCCGAGGAGCGTCCCGCCGGGCGCGCCGAAGGCGGACGCGCGGGCGAAGGCGTGCATCTCCTCGTGGGAGCCGCTCCACTTCTCGCAGACCTGCTGCAGCTGCTGCTGGTGCGCGCCCAGGTGGTGCGGGTCGCGGCGCACGGTCGCCTCGAAGCGGCGCCGTGCGACGTCGGGGCCGACCTGGAGTCCGCGCCCGGTGACCTGGAGGCCGTACCAGGGCGAGGTCCAGCCGGGTTCGCGCTCGGCGACCTCGTACAGCCAGGTCTCGGCCGTGGCCAGCCGCTCGTGGAAGATCTGGAACTGCTCGCGGGAGACGTCCTTGGCGCGGGCGCCCGTCCGGGCCTCCCAGCCCCAGCTGATGTGCCGGATGGCGGCGACGAGGCGGGGCAGCGGGGCGTCGGGCTCGGCCGCCATGACGTCGGCGATCCACCGCTCCACCCCGGCGACGTCCCCGACGGCCCACAGGAGACCGGTGCGGTCCTCGCTCTCGGGCCGCGCGTCGAGGACGTCCCGTACGGTCGCCCAGTCCCCGGCCTCGGCGGCCGCGCGCACGCGCGGCACCTCCGGGTCGCCCGCGTCCTCGTCGACGCGCGCGACGGGCCGGCCCGTCCATCGTCCCAGCGTGATGCCCACGTCACGGAGCAACGCCATGTCCCCACCCCTTGTTGTGTTCACACGAGGTGGCTGATGATCGTCCCACCCCGTGGGTGTAGTGACTATCACGCGCGACCGACAATCGCACACCCGTATGGAGGCGCAGGTCAGGTCGGCCGGACGGCGGCGGGGAGCGGATTCCGGCGGCACCGGGTGGAGAAGGGGGAGAGTGCGGCATGCGGGTGGTGTTGTCCACGTACGGGGCGCGCGGGAGCGTGGAGCCGATGGCGGGGCTCGCGGTGCGGCTGCGGGAGCGGGGCGCGGAGGTGCGGGTGTGCGCGCCGCCCGACGTGGAGTTCGCGGAGCTGCTGGCCGCGGCGGGTGTGGTGGCGGTGCCCGTCGCGGCGCCGGTGCGTCCGCTGGTGACGACGGTGAAGCCGGGTTCGGCGGAGGGTCTCGCGCGACGGGCGGCCGATCTGATGGCAGCGCAGTTCGGCGCGGTCGCCGAGGCGGCCGAGGGGTGCGACGTGCTGGTGGCGACGGGCCCGCTGCCGGTCACCGCGGGCGCGCGGTCGGTGGCCGAACTCCTGGGCGTCCGCCACGTGTACGTCACGCACACGCCGGTCGTCCTGCCCGCCCCGCACCAGCCGCCGCCGGGGCGGCGGGGCCGGCCGCTGCCGCCGGAGGTGAAGGACAACGCTGAGCTGTGGGACCTGGACGCCCGGCTCGCGGACGACATGTTCGGGGAGACGTTGAACGGTCTGCGGGCGTCGGCTGGTCTGGCCCCGGTGTCGAACGTCCGCGACTACGCCTTCACCGACCGCCCCTGGCTGGCGGCGGACCCCGTCCTGAGCCCGTGGCGGCCGACCGGCCTCGACGTCGTGGCGACCGGGGCGTGGTTGCGCCCCGACGGCGGCCGGCTGCCCGCCGAGGTGACGGCCTTCCTGGCGGCCGGCGCCCCGCCGGTGTACGTGGGCTTCGGCAGCACGCCCCTCGGTACGCGGGCCGCCGGGATCGCCCGGGCGGCCGTCGAGGCGGTCCGGGACCGGGGCCACCGCGTGATCGTGGCGCGCGGCTGGGCCGGGCTCGACGCGCCGGACGCCGGCGACGACTGTCTGACGGTCGGCGAGGTCGACCACCGGGCGCTGTTCGCCCGGGTGGCCGCGGTGGTCCACCACGGCGGCGCGGGCACCACGACCACGGCGGCCCGGGCCGGCGTGCCCCAGGTGATCGTCCCTCAGAGCGGCGACCAGCCGTACTGGGCCGGCCGGGCGAGCGCCCTGGGCGTCGCCGTGACCCACGACGCCCCGACCCCCACCGCCGGCACCCTGTCCGAGGCGCTGGCGCGGGCGCTCCACCCCGATGTCCGGTCACGTGCCTGGGCCGTGCGCGGCACGGTCCGGGACGACGGGGCGTCGGTGGCGGCGCGGCTGCTGCACGGGACCGCCTAGGGCGCCGCCGGAGTCGGTGCGGGGTGCGCCGACGGCTCGTCGTCGGCGTGGCGGCGCAGGGGTGTCTCGCGGTGGAGGTGGTGCAGCTTCTCCGGGTTGCGCACGGCGTAGAGGCCGGTGACGAGGCCGTCGGCGACGCGGAGGGCGAGGACGGTGTCCACGGCGTCGGCGGGCCGCGCGGTGCCGTCCGTCCCGGGGAGGTGGACGGTGAGCGCCGGGGCGCCGTTGATCTTCGCCGGGCGGAGGGTCGCGGTGGCGGCGAGTCGTGCCAGCACCCGGGCGACCTGCTCGGCGCCCACGACGGGGGCGAGCGCGGCCCGGACCACGCCGCCGCCGTCGGTGAGGAGGACGACGTCCGGCGCGAGGGTGTCGAGGAGGCGCTGGAGGTCGCCCGTCTCGACCGCCCGGCGGAACGCCTCGACCGTGCGCCGGGTGTCCTCCGCCGAGGCCACTCCGCGCGGGCGGCGGGCGGCGACGTGGGCGCGGGCGCGGTGGGCGATCTGGCGGACGGCGGCGGGGCTCTTGCCGACGGCCTCGGCGATCTCGTCGTACCCGAGGTCGAACACCTCGCGCAGCACGAAGACGGCCCGCTCGGTCGGCGCGAGCGTCTCCATCACCAGCATCATCGCCATCGACACGCTCTCGGCCAGTTCGACGTCCTCGGCCACGTCCGGCGCGGTCAGCAGCGGCTCCGGCAGCCAGGGGCCGACGTACGACTCCTTGCGCCGCCCGAGCGCGCGCAGCTGGCTCAGCGCCTGGCGGGTGGCGATCCGCACGAGGTAGGCCCGCGGGTCCCGCACGGTGCCGGGGTCGACGCCGACCCAGCGCAGCCAGGTCTCCTGGAGGGCGTCCTCCGCGTCGGCGGCGGAGCCGAGGAGTTCGTACGCGACGGTGAAGAGGAGGTTGCGGTGGCGGACGAAGGCCCGGGTGACGGCGTCCGTGCGGTCGTGGGTCTGCCGTCCGTCCGTGGCCGGGCCGGCCTCGGTGCGTGCGGTCGCGGTGCGGTCGTTCATCGTCGGGTCCCGTCCCTCGGTGTCGCTTGCGCGCTGCACACGAGACGCCGGCCGGGCCCGCCGTGTGACAGTGCCGGCCCGTGAGTCAGGCCACATCGCCGAGCCGTCACAGGATCCGGGCGGCCGGCATCTTCTGGTCGTCCGACGCGACATCGCGTACCTGTTCACGACCTCGGTGAGGACGACGCCATGGAACCCCGATTCAACCTCTTCGACAGCCCGACCGCCGCGAAGGTCGCCAAGCGCTTCTACGCCACCTCGCAGGCCCTGGACGCCTCGACGCTGCCGAAGACCCTGCGGGAGCTGGTCGAGCTGCGGGTCGGCCAGCTCAACGGCTGCGGCTTCTGCGTGGACGTGCACACCAAGGAGGCCGCGGCCGCCGGCGAGTCCGCGCTCCGGCTCCACCTGGTCGCCGCCTGGCGGCACAGCACCGTCTTCACGGCGGCGGAGCGGGCGGCGCTCGCGCTCGCGGAGGAGGGCACCCGCCTCGGCGAGGGCGGGGTGTCCGACGCGACCTGGGCGGACGTGCGCGAGCACTTCGACGACGACGAGGTCGGCGCGCTGGTCTGCCTGGTCTCCCTGATCAACGCGGCGACCCGGATGAACGTCATCGTGCACAACCCGGGCGGCTCATACGAGCCCGGCGCGTTCGGCTCCCTGTCGAACTGACGTGGCGGAGGCGGGGGTCGGCGCGCGTCCGCCCCCGCCTCACGCACCGCCCGCGTCCCCGCACACGGCCAGCAGGTCGGCGAAGGCCGCGTCGACGGCGTCGTCGGGGAACTCCCGCACCACGGAGCCGTCGGCGGGGGACGTGATGACGTAACTCCGTGCCAGGTAGGAGAGTCCGCCCCAGGACTCCCGGGTGTGCGTCCGCGTCAGCACCCGCCCGCAGCGCTCGCAGCCGATCCACGGCACGAGGACGTCTCCGGTGTCGCCGGCGTGGTGCCCGTCCGCCGGTTCGATCAGCCGCACCCGGGAAGGTTTCCCGTCCCCCGGGCACCGCAGGATCCGCGGGGTGAGGAACTCCCGCTCGCCCCAGCCCTCCGCGAGCACCGAGATCCGCGCCCTGGCGGTCTCACCGATCGGCACCCGGTGGTCCACGAGCCCGGAGACGAGCAGTTCGAGCCCCGCCTCCTGCTCGCCGACGGCCCAGCACTCCCCGGCCTCGCGCGCCTCGGCCTCCGGCAGCAGGGCGACGAGACGGTTCCAGACTTCGACGTCCTCGGTCATCCGCCGACCCTACCGGCCGGCCCCGCGCCGGCGGCGGACACCGTAGGTTGCTGCGCATGACGGACACGCGCACCCACACCGAGGCCGAGATCACCGCCGAACTGATCCGGGACCTGCTGCGGGAGCAGCACCCCGATCTCGCCGGCCTTCCGCTGCGGCTCGGCGCGCGCGGCTGGGACAACCAACTGTGGCGACTGGGCGAGGACTTGGCGGTACGGCTGCCGTGGGCGACGGAGTCGGCGGACGAGCTGCTGCGCAAGGAGTACGCCTGGGTGCCGGGCCTCACCGAGGGGCTGCCGCTGCCCACTCCGGTCCCGCAACGCCTGGGGGAGCCCTCGGAGTTGTTCCCGCGGCCGTGGCTCGTCACCACGTGGGTTCCGGGCAGTCCGGCCGACCTCTCCCCCGCGACGCGCGCGGAGGAATCCGCCGACCGGCTCGCGGCCTTCCTGACGGCGCTGCACCTGCCCGCGCCGGACGGCGCCCCGGTCGGCAGCGGACGCGGCGGCCCGCTCTCCGAGCAGTCCGCGTCCTTCCTCGAAGGGCTGGCGGCGGCGACCGGGATGGGCCTGATCCCCGATCCGGACGCGGCCCGCGCGCTGTGGGAGGACGCCGTCGCGGCGCCCCTCTGGGCGGGTCCCCCGGTGTGGCTCCACGGCGATCTGCACCCGGCCAACGTCCTTACCGCGGACGGCACTTTCTGCGGTGTGATCGACTTCGGCGAGCTGTGCGCGGGCGATCCGGCCTGCGACCTGGCCGCCCCCTGGGTGCTGCTCCCCGACGGCGCCGCCGACCGCTTCCACCGCGTCTACCGCCCGACGGCGGACCCGGCGACCCTCCGCCGCGCCCGGGGCTGGGCGCTGTGGCGCGCCCTGGGCGGACTCCTCATCGGCGAGGCCGGCCGCCACGGCCGACCCGGCGGCAAGCCGACCTGGGGCCCGCCCGCCGCCGAGGCCCTCCGCCGCCTCACGGCGTCCGTCGCCTAGCCCACGCCGTTCGGGGCGGGGCAGGAGCGTCCGGCCGGGTCAGGGACGCAGGACGGGGACGTCGGCCTTCGCCCACAGGGCGCGGGGGACGACGGGGAGTCGGTCCGCCGGCGGGTCCTCGGTCCTCCAGGTGTGGACGGGGCCGCCCGCGGTGTCCCCGAGCGGCGCCCAGCCCGGGTCGCCCGTCCTCGCGAAGTCGGCCCAGGCCCGGACCATGCGGCCGGCCAGCGCGTGGTCCTCGGGAGTGGGAGCGCCGCCGATGAGGAACGACAGGCGGGGGTCGGCGTGGTTGCCGAAGGCGAAGGGGATGTCGGCGCAGTGCCACGCCCGGACGGTGGCGCCGTCCGCTCCCCCGCGCCGGCGGTCGAAGCGGGACAGGTACGCCCGGCCGCCCGCCGCCGCGTGGGACTCGGCGAGCCGGTGGGCGAACTCGCCGAAGAGCAGGTCGCCGAAGACGGCGAGGTGGACGTCGCGGACGGGGGCGTGCGGCATCGCAGCGCGGTAGCCGGGGACCAGCTCCTCGGGGAGGCCGAAGTCGGCGGCGAAGCGGGCGAGTTGCGCGTCGGTGGTGAGCTTGGCGCAGCTGTCGACGGCGTCGAGGAGCCAGTACTCCTCGGTGGTGTGACAGACCAGCAGGTCCACCTCCCGGGCGGCTCCGGCGGCGAGTGCCGCGAGCGGGTCGGCGGGCAGCGTCCCGCCGTCGAGGACCGGGGCGAAGAGGGAGGGGTCGTAGTGGCGGGAGCCCGAGTCGGGGTCCCGCCGGTACGCCTCCACCACCCGGTCCACGGCGGCGACCAGCTCCTGCGGGGTCGCCGACGCCAGGCCGGCGGCGGTGGCGGGGCGGCCCGCGGCCTCCGCGATCTCGCGGGTGGTCGACTCGGCGATGTCCCGGGTGTAGAAGATGCCGGCCGGGCTGTGGACGACGGCCCGCCGGAAGAGGCCGCGGGCCTGCTCCATGACCATCAGGCAGGCCACCGACGCGCCGCCCGAGGACTGGCCGGCGAGGGTGACGTCGTCCGGGTCGCCGCCGAACGCGGCGATGTTCTCCCGTATCCAGCGCAGGGCCGCGACCTGGTCGAGCAGCCCCCGGTTGCCGGGGGCGCCCGGCACCAGCCCGAACCCCTCGAAGCCGAGCCGGTAGTTGAGCGTCACCACGACCAGTCCGGCGCGGGCCAGGGCCGTGCCGTCGAAGTCGGGCTGGGCGGAGGAGCCGAAGGTGTAGGCGCCGCCGTGGAACCAGACCAGCACGGGCAGCCGGCCGCCGTCGGGCGCCGGGGTCCAGACGTTGACGGTGAGGACGTCCTCGTCGCCGGGCGACCAGGCGGGCGCGCCGGGCAGCTCCGCCGACTGCGGTGCGATCGGCCCGAACCGCGTACCGTCCCTGACCCCGCTCCAGGGCGCGGCCGGCACCGGCTCCCGGAACCGGCGGGCGCCGAACGGCGGTGCCGCGTAAGGGATGCCGAGCACGGCGACGACGTCTTCCGCGGCCCGGAAACCCCGGACCGTACCGCTGTTCGTCTCGAAGACGTCGTGCACGGGGACTGCCTCATCTCTCTCTTGCGTGGAAGGCCACTCGCGGGAGGGCGCGTTACCGGGACCAGCTTCGCGGCCCGCCACCCGTCCGGTCCAACACCACATTCGCCGTGATCCACGCACCTGTGATGTCAATGCGCACCCGCCTCCAGGGCGCGCCGGCCCCGTTGCTAGATTCGTCGGCCATGCGTTCACGTGAGTTCGACCTCGACTTCCGCGACAAGGCCCTCCGCACGACCAAGTGGGGCGTCGGACTGCTCGCCGTGGCAGGGCTGCTGTGGGCCTGGTGCGCCGTCCTGCTGCTCACGCCGTACGAGGTCGACCGGAAGCCCGACGACAAGTACCCCGCCGAGTGCGCGGCGCGCCTCGTCGCCGACGACCGCACCGGCGACGCCCGCTTCCGTCGGAGCTCCTGGTGCGCGACCGAGCGTGACTGGCCGCAGGCGCTGGCCCTGCTCGGCCTCTCCGTCCCGGTCTCCGTCGCCGGCGGCGTCGTCCTCACGATCGGCCTGGTGAGCCGTCGCATGAGCGCGCACGGCCAGGCGATGCGCGAACTCGACAGGATCGCCGAGTCCCAGGGCGTGTGACCCCCGGGGTCCGGTCGGCCCGACGCGTTCCGGGGCGTCCTTTCGTACGCTGGCGGCATGCGTATGCGGCCTACTTTGAGCTGGACACCGACCGAGGACCTGCCGCCGGGCACCACGGACCTGGAGCCGGTCGTCGACGTGGTGCGGGCGGGGCGGGTGGTGGTGCTCAGCGGGGCCGGGATCTCGACCGAGTCGGGGATCCCGGACTACCGGGGCGAGGGCGGGAGCCTGAGCCGGCACACGCCGATGACCTACCAGGACTTCACCGGCGGTGCCCCGGCGCGGCGGCGGTACTGGGCGCGCAGCCACCTCGGCTGGCGCACGTTCGGGCGGGCGCGGCCCAATGACGGGCATCGGGCGGTGGCGGCGTTCGGCCGGGCGGGGCTGCTGGCCGGGGTGATCACGCAGAACGTCGACGGGCTGCACCAGGCCGCCGGCAGCGACGGCGTCGTGGACCTGCACGGGAGCCTCGACCGGGTGGTCTGTCTCGGCTGCGGCGACGTCAGCGCGCGGCGCGAACTGGCGCGGCGGCTGGAGGAGGCCAATCCCGGCTTCGATCCGGTGCCGGCCGCGCTGAACCCGGACGGCGACGCCGATCTCACGGACGAGCAGGTCGCGGACTTCCACGTGGTGCCGTGCGTGGTGTGCGGCGGGGTGCTCAAGCCGGACGTCGTGTTCTTCGGCGAGACCGTGCCGGCGGTGCGGGTGGAGCGCTGCCGCGAGCTGGTGCGGGAGGCGGCGTCGGTGCTGGTGCTGGGGTCGTCGCTGACGGTGATGTCGGGGCTGCGGTTCGTCCGGCAGGCCGCGCAGGCCGGTACGCCGGTGGTGATCGTCAACCGGGACCCGACCCGGGGCGACACGCTCGCCGCCGCCCGGGTCGCCCTGCCCCTCGGGAAGGCGCTCACCTCGGTCGCGGAGCGGCTGGGCGTCGCCGTCGGGTGATCCCCGGCGACCGGCCCGTCGGGTGATCCCCGACGACGGCCCGGGTCAGGGCGGGTCAGGTCAGGTCAGGGCCTGGACCGCGTACAGGGCGCCGATCGTCGTGGCGAGCGTCCCGAGGAGGAGGCGGAGGGCGCGCTCGGGGAGCCGGGGCTGGAGGCGGGCGCCCAAGTAGCCGCCGATCAGACCGCCCAGACCGCAGGCGAGGCCGAGCCACCAGTCGGGCGCGATGTCGCCCGTGCCGGCGAGGGACAGGACGGCGTACGTCGCCGCGCCGACGACGGACGTCACGAAGGTGGTCGCGAGGGCCGCCGGCGCGACCCGGGCGACGGGCAGGCCCCGGGCGACGAGGACCGGGCCGAGGAGCGAGCCGCCGCCGATGCCGTAGATCCCGCCGACGACGCCGACGGCGAGGGCGAGGCCGGTCAGCGCGCCGGGCGACGGCTCCGCGGCCGGGGCCGCCGGGCCGGGGCGGCGTGCCGGGAGGAGGGTGCGGGCGCACAGCCACACGCCCAGCGGGAGGAGGAGTCCCGCGATGAGGACGCGGTAGACCGTCGGGCCCGGCAGGGCGTGGACGCGGATCACCGCGCCGGCCACCACCCCGGGCATCGTGCCGGCGACGAGGCGCCGGGCGAGCGGGCCGCGCAGGGCGCCGTCGCGGCGGTAGCGCCACAGGGCGCCCGGGCCGGCCACCACGTTGAACAGCAGGTTCGTCGGGGTGACCGCGGGGTTGGGGACGCCGAAGACGCTGAGGTGGACCGGCAGCAGGAAGACGGCGCCGGAGACGCCCACGGGCGCGGTCACCACCGAGATCAGCAGGCCGGCGAGCACGCCCGCCGCGATCGTCCACTCCACCCTGCCCCCACCCCCCCTCGTCCCTACGCGTCAGTGTCCGATGGCCGGTCCCGGCAGGGGTCAGCGGGCGGGTGTGATGCCCCAGGCGGCGGCCCGGGCGGCGGCCGCCGCCCGGTTGGGGACGTCGAGCTTGGCGAGGATGTGCTCCACGTGGGTTCCCACGGTGCGCGGGGTGACGTACAGCCGCTCGGCGATCTGCCGGTTGGTGCGGCCGGCCGTCAGCTCGGCGAGCACGTCGAGCTCCCGCGGCGAGAGCCCGCCGGGCCGCTCCCCGCCTGGTCCGGTCCCGGGCGCGGCGGCCTCCGCGACCGCCGGGCCGTCGCAGGAGGCCACGGCCGCGGCGAGGGACTCGGTGAGCAGGGTGACGACGGCGCGGGCGGGGTCGGGGGTGCGGCGGCGGCCCCGGACGCTGATGTTCAGCATGCCGACGTACCGGCCGTCGGCGGCGAACAGGCACTGGGCCACGCCGTCCTCGATGCCGAGCGGGGCCAGGACGTCCTGGAAGCCCGGCGAGGCCGCCAGCAGCTCCTCCGGTACGTCCCCGAGCCAGAGCCCGCCCCGGGCCGGGCCGCGCAGCACGGTGAAGACGGGGTCCCGGTGGAGGCGGGTCTCGATGTAGGCCGTGGCGTCCTCGGGGTAGCTGCCGGCCAGCGTGGTGTGGCGGCGGCGCCGCGGGTCCCACCGGGTCAGCGAGGCGTGGTCGTGCTCCACGACCTCCGCCAGGGCCGCCAGGACCGTGTCGGCGCCCGTCGCGCCGGCCGTGGCGCTCCTGGCGGCCTCGCGGACACGGAGGGCCGAGTCCAGTATGTCCGCCGTGTCGCGCTGTGCTGCCATCCCTCCAGGATGATCATCCGCCCGGTCGGCGTCAATCGCGCAGCGTGTCGTGGACGATCCGCCCGTCCATCACGGTGAGGACGACGGGCATCTCCGGGATGGCGTGCGGGTCGGCACCGAGCAGGTCCCCGTCCACCACGCACAGGTCGGCGGCCTTGCCCGGCTCCAGGGAGCCCTTCCAGTCCTCGGCGAAGTCCTGCCAGGCCGCGACGACGGTGTACGTGCGGATCGCCTCGGCCAGCGCGATGCGCTGCTCGGGGCCGCTGACCCGGCCGGCCGCCTTCGACTCGCGCAGCACCATGGTGGCGACGCCCTGGCGCCAGTCCGGGAGGGTGACGGGGGCGTCGGAACCGCTCGCGACCCGCACGCCCGCGTCGATGGCGTCGCGGTAGGGCCAGGCGTAGGCGGCGCGGCCGGTGCCGACGAACTCCTCCTCCATGTCGGCGACGGTCCACTTGATGGTGGGGTTCATGTTGACGCCGTAGTCGTGCTCGGCCAGCACCTTCATGGCGTGCGGGGTGAGGAAGTCGCCGTGGATGACGTAGTGGCGGGCGTCGGGCCTCGGGAGGGCGGCCGCGGCCTCGGCGAAGGCGTCCGCGACGGTGTCGATGGCCCGGTCGCCGGTGGCGTGGACGCCGAGCTGGTGTCCGGCGGCGTGGGCGTGCCGGATCATGGCCCGGATCTCGGCGATCCGCTCGTCGTCGAGGTCGCCGCCGACGCAGAGGGAGCCGCAGCCGCCGCCGACGTACGGCTCGTGCATCCAGGCCGTCTTGTTGGGGACGATGCCGTCGGCGAAGATCTTGACGCCGTGGACGGTGAGGCGGCGCGGGTCGTCTCCGACCGTGACCCCGTGCAGGGCGTCGAGGTTCCGGGCGAACTCCTCGGCGGTGCTCGCCATGCCGGTCGGGAGGAGCAGGACGCCGACGCGGGCGGTCAGCTCGCCCGCGGCGAGCAGCTCGCGGTAGACGTCCAGGGTCTCCGTGCCCATGGTGCCGCGCATGATGCCGTCGCCGCCGGGGCCGAGCCCGGGCTCGGTGTAGCTGGTCACGCCGAGTCCGGCGAGGGTGGCGAGGGTCGAGCGGATCGCCTCGGCCCGCTCCTGCCGGCTCAGCGGCGGCAGCGCGTTCTGGACGAGGGCCTGCGCCCCCTCGTGGAGCAGACCGGTCGGCTCGCCGGTGCCGTCCGTGACGATGGCGCCGCCGGGCGGGGCGACGGTGTCGCGGTCGACGCCGATGAGCTCCAGGGCCTTGGAGTTGACCCAGGTGGCGTGGCCGGAGAAGGAGTACAGGACGACGGGGTGGTCCGGGCTGACCGTGTCGAGGTCGGCGCGCGAGGGCAGCCGGGACGGGTCGGCGACGCACTCGTCGAGGTAGCCGGTGTCCCAGCCGTGCCCGGTGATCCACTGCCCCGCCGGGACGCGCCCGACGGCCTGGCGCACCGCCTCGGTCACGTCGGCGAGCGAGGCGACGGCGGGGTGGCCCAGGTCGAGGGAGAGCGGCGGGGAGGACATGCCGAAGGCGGCGCCGTGCAGGTGCGAGTCGTTGATGCCGGGCAGCAGCGTCGCGCCCTTCAGGTCGACGACACGGGTCCCGGGGCCGACGTACGGGGCGATGTCCTCCCGGGTGCCGACGGCGCCGATGACCGACCCGGTCACCGCGAGGGCCTCGGCGACGGTGAAGTCCGCGTCGACCGTGACCACCCGTCCACCGACAAACACCAGATCCGCATACGTGTCCACAGAGGGTCCTTTCGAAGAACGGGCGCCACGGACGCCCGCGAACGATCTCCCGAGGACTCTGCCGGGACCCGCCCGCCCCGCACATCGGTCATTCCACCGATACGGGCGCGGGGCCGAAAGGGTTCTTCTCCCGGTTGACCGCGGGCGCCCCCCGGGCGCTCCGCCGAACGGAGAGACGGCCCAGGTCGGCAGGGGGATGTCCGGAGATCCGTTTGACATCAGAATCCCCAGGATCTTCACCTCAGGTGCTCCCGATGGCGGAGCTCTCCGTTAATCGCAACGCCTGGGCCGTACCGGCGAGTTGGTGTCTCCTGTCGTCACCCGCCGCCGTCCGCCCCCGTTAGGGGCGGCTAGGACGGGAGCTTCTTCCCGCCGGACGAAAGGACAGACACTCCATGCGGTACTTCCGCGGTTTGCTCATCGCGTTCTCGGTAGGCGCCCTGTCACTGGGCACCGTCACCGCCTCCCAGGCACTCGGCGGCACCGTCGACGCGGCGGCGCACGTCCGCCACGGCGCTGGGGACGAGGGGCACGACAAGGGCGGCGACCACGTCGTCATCGACAAGTCGAAGCACAACCTGAACCACAGCTGCAAGGGCACGTTCGGGTACTGCACCCAGAACGCGGTCTTCGCCCCGAAGATCATCGGAGACGTCGGTCTCATCGGCACGACCGGCCTGATCGGCCTCACGGGAACCACGGGGACGACCGGCACCACCGGGACGAACGGCACCACCGGCACCACCGGCACCACCGGCACCACCGGCACCGACGGCACGACGACTCCGCCCGGGGACGCCGAGTGGTGCTCGCCCGGCTTCTGGAAGAACCACCCCGAGGAGTGGCCGGTCTCGACCGACATCCTGTACAGCAGCGTCTTCGGCGCCCCGCCGCCGCGGTCGAACCTGGGCATCGCGCAGAACGCGCCGCAGAACCCGACCCTCTTCCAGGTCGTCGACAACCCGCAGTGGTACGGCGGCGGGGCGGCCAACAACGTCGCCGACTACCTCAGCGACCAGGACCCGCGCATCAACTACCAGGGCGTGCGCGTCGACAACTGCCCGCTCTAGGCACCACCACGGCAGCGTGGCCTAGCTGCCGACGATCCCGCTGAGCAGATGTGGCCCGTGCGAGCACGCCGACGACGCACGGGCCACCTCACCCAAGGAGCATGATGCGAGAACCACGGCACCCCGCCCGGTGGTCCCCCGCGTCGACGATCGCGCTCGCGGTCACGGCGCTGACACTGAGCGGCGCCCTCCTCGCCCACCTGGGGTTCGTCTTCCTCGGCGTGGCACCGGCCAACGCCCTGAGCGTGCGCCACCACGAGGGGATCGACGCCTACGTCCAGCCCGAGTTCGCCCAGGACTGGAAGCTCTTCGCCCCCAACCCCATGCAGCGCAACGACGCCGTCGGCGTCCGGGTGACGACGGTCGACGCCGACGGCCGCACCCGGCTCTCCGACTGGATCAACCTCACGGACCAGGACATCGCGTCGATCCGCGGTGCCGTGGCACCGAGCCACGTGGACCAGAACATGCTCCGCCGGGCATGGGACTCGTACGTCGCCACCCACAGCGTCCAGGGCGACCTCCCCAAGGGCGCGCGCGGCGAGCTGACCGGCACCTACCTCAAGCGCGTGGTCCTCCAGCGGGTGGGGGCCGTCCGGGACGGCGGCCGGGTCACCTCGGTGCAGGTCGCCGGCCGCTTCACCCTGATCGACCCGCCGGAATGGAGCCGGGAGGTGCGGTCGGACACGACCGAGTACCGGATGCTCCCCTGGTGGCCGGTCGTCCCGCAGGACTTCAGGAAGCTGTGACATGAACCGCTCGACCTTCCTCTCCGCCCCTGCGACACGCCTCGCGCGGCGGCTGCCGGACATCACCACGGTGCGGGCGCCGTACCAGGCCGCCGTCCTGCGCATCGGCCTCGCGGCCGTCTGCCTCGCCTTCCTGGTGCGCGAGTGGCCCCACCGCCACGTGCTGTACGGGAACCGCAGCCCCCTCTCGTCCGAACTGGCCCGGATCCTGGTCGCGGAGGAGCGCAGCTTCACCGTGCTCCTCTGGAACGACGGGCAGCTCTGGTTCGAGGCCGTCTACACCCTGGCGGCGGCCGCCGCCGTCGCCGTCCTGCTCGGCTGGCGCACCCGGACCATGTCCGCCCTCCTCATGGTCGGCGTGCTCTCGCTGGAGAACCGCAACAGCCTGGTGGGCGACGGCGGCGACAACGTCCTGCGCATCATGGTGATCTACCTGGTCCTCACCCGCTGCGCCGAGGTGTGGTCCCTCGACGCCCGCCGCGCCCGCCGACGGGCGTCGGACCTGGAGCGGGCCGCCGACGCGGGCGGGGCCGAGGCGGCCCGTACCTCCTGGGCGGCGTTCGACATCCCGGGCATCACCCTGTGGGCGCTGGCGCCCGCGCCCCTGCTCACCGCGTCCGCCCACTCCCCGTGGGGCTGGGCCGCCGCCCTGTGGATCCTCTGGGCGGTCCTCGGCGTCTGGTACGCCGCCGCCCGCTGGTTCCCCCGCCACGAGGCGCGGGCCGTCCTGGACGCCGCCGCCTCGATGCTCCACAACGCCGCGATGGTCGTCGTCGCCGGGCAGGTGTGCCTGATCTACGCGACCGCAGGCTGGTACAAGATCCAGGGCTCGCGGTGGCAGGAGGGCAGCGCGCTCCACTACGCCCTGCACCTGGACTACTTCGCGCCCTGGCCGGCGCTCTCGGGGTTCCTCGCCTCCCAGACGCTGCTGGTCCTGGCCCTGACCTACGGGACCGTGATCGTGCAGGTGGCGTTCCCCTTCACGCTGGCCCACCGCCGGCTGAAGAACGCCCTGCTCGCCGTGATGATCCTGGAGCACCTGGGCATCGCGGTCCTCCTCGGCATCCCGCTGCTGTCGCTGTCGATGGTGGTGTGCGACGCGGTGTTCCTGCCCACCGGTCTGCTCGTGGCGCTCGGTGCGCGCTGCGCCCGGCTCCCCCGGCCCGCGCGGGTGCCCGCCCCCAGGGAGGCGGACCGGGCGCCGGCGACGACACCGGGCTGAGCGCTGCCCGC
>NZ_JBHYKM010000055.1:31799-47866 GCF_042741435.1 Streptomyces sp. NPDC058955
GGGGGCCGGCGGGGGCGGCCGGGCCCGGGGGCGGGGCGCGGGCCGGCGCCCGGGGGGCGCCCGCGCGCCCCGCCGGGCGGCCGGGCGGGCGGGGGGGCGCGGTCCTGTGCGGGGTGCGCGGACCCGGGGCGTCGGCGGTCGGTCAGAACACGCTGACGCCGTAGGCGCTGAGGGCCTCCGTGACGGGCTGGAAGAAGGTGGTGCCGCCGGTGGAGCAGTTGCCGCTGCCGCCGGAGGTGAGGCCGAGGGCGGTGGAGCCGGAGAACATGGCGCCGCCGCTGTCGCCGGGCTCGGCGCAGACGTTGGTCTGGATCAGGCCGTAGACGATGTCGCCGTTGCCGTAGTTGACGGTGGCGTTGAGGCCGGTGACGGTGCCGCCGCGCAGGCCGGTGGTGCTGCCGCTGCGCTGGACGGACTGTCCGACGTAGGCGTTGCCGGCGGCGGTGATGTCCCGGTAGCTGCCGTTGTAGAGGTAGACGCGGCCGTCGGCGGCGGAGGCGTTGGAGTGGCGGATGATGCCGTAGTCGTTGCTGGGGAAGCTGGTGCCGGCCCGGGTGCCGAGCACGGAGGTCTGGCCGGAGTTGGTGTACCAGGTGCTCGCGATCTCGGTGCAGTGGCCGGCCGTGAGGGCGTAGTAGGTGCTGCCGCTGCGGACGTTGAAGCCGAGGGAGCAACGGCCGCCGCCGGCCGCGTAGATGGCCTGGCCGCCCGCGATGAGCTTGTTGATCTTGCCGGTGGTGCGCTCGATCTTCAGGTGGGCGGCGTTGCCGCCGGCGGCCTCGCGGAGGGAGGCGATCTCGTCCTGCGAGACGGTCGCGTCGACGGTGACGACGACCTTGCCGGTGGCCTGGTCGGTGTACCAGGCGGTGCCGGCGACGTCGGCCCGGAGGACCGCGTCGCTGGCGGAGGAGAGCGCGGCGGCGGTGGCCTTGGCGGTGCCGGCCGGCTGGGCCGAGGAGGTGGGGGCGGCCAGGGCGGTCGCGGCGACGAACGCGCCGAGGACGGCGAGCAGGCGGGTGCCCTTGGTGAGGCCGCGGCTGCGGGACGAACGGTTCACTGGATCCTCCGTATGGGGGGCGGGCCGCTGGGTGGGCGGCTCGGGCGGGGAGTGCGGATCGGCCATGGGTGACCGACATGAACCTGACAAGCGCTGCGCTGGGAGGAATCCTCGACTCCGCCGGGCGGGCGCGGCAAGGTGGACTTTCGGCCGCTCTACGCGCGTCCACTCCCATACCGTCCCGGCACGGGGCCCCAACGGACCGCCTCCCGCGCCGAACTGAAAACAGGTCAGAAATTTGCAGACACCCGTTGCAGTTCAGACGCGGGAGACCGACCCCTCCCCGGCCCTCGCTCCCCTGACACCGCCGAACGCCGGCCCGCGGGCGGACGGTCGGCCGCGGGACCGGCGGTACGGGGCGGTGGGTCCGCGTTTACGGCGTTCCGCCGGATGGCTGGATCGCGACCTTGCGCGGTGTCACGCCGTCCCGCGCGACGCCGCCCGCTCCGCGGTCGGGAGCCGCCGGATCCGCGGTCAGGAGAGGAACTCGCCGTCCCGGGCCACGACCACGCCGCCGTGCACGACCAGGTCGCGCTGCGGCATGTCGACCACCACCTGGGGCAGGCCCTGGCCCCGGACGAGGACGAAGTCGGCGGGGGCGCCGGGCGTGAGGTCGGCGTGCGGGAGGCCCATCACGTCGGCGCCGCCGTGGGCGGCCGCCCGGTAGCAGTCCGCCAGCTCCTCGTCGAGACGGACGTCGGTGACCCAGCCGAGGATGTGGGCGCGGTGGAGCATGTCGGCGTTGCCGAAGGGGCTCCAGGAGTCGCGGACGCCGTCGGAGCCGAGACCGACGCGGACGCCGTGCTCGCGCAGACGGGCGATCGGGAGGACGAGGTCGCGCGAGGGGGCGACGGTGGTGAGCGCGATGTCCTGGTCGGCGAGGTCGGTCGCGAGCGCGCCGAGCTCCCGGTCCGACAGGCCCGGCAGGCAGAAGACATGACTGACCGTCACCTTGCCGGCGAGGGACAGGGCCCGGGTGCGGTCGATGATCCCGCGCATGGCCCGGACGCCCTCCTCGCCCCCGTCGTGCAGGTGGATGTCCACGCCGACGCCGTGCCGGTCCGCGATGCCGAAGACGGTGTCGAGGTGCTCGTCGAGGGCGTGGTCGAAGCCGATCGGGTCGATGCCGCCGATCATGTCGACGACGCCCCGGCGGGCACCCTCCTCCAGGAGCCGGGCCGTGCCGGGCGTGCGGATGACGCCGTGCTGGGGGAACGCGACGATCTGCACGTCCAGCGCGTGGGCGAGCCGGCGCCGGGCCTCGGCCAGCCCCTCGACGCCCGCAAGGCCGTACGCCGGGGCGACGTCGGCATGGGCGCGCATCCCGCGCGTGCCGCGGCTGACGGCATGGCTCATCAGGCCGTACGCGCGCTCCGCCACCGAGCGGGTCTGCGCGCGGAAGAGCTCCACGTCCTGCTCGACGTAGTCGGCGATGGAGGACGCCGGCCGCCGGGACACCCAGTCGCCGCCCCACGTCGTCTTGTCGGGGTGGATGTGGGCGTCGACCAGGGACGGCAGCGCGATCCGGCCGCCGCCGTCCACGACCTTCGCGCCGCGCGGCGCCGACCCGCCGGTGATCCTCCCGTCCACGACGACCAGATCGGTGGCCGCGCCGCCGAACGGCCGCACATCGCGGAAGACGACGGTACGGGACCTGCGGTCCGCCGCTCCCCCGGCCCCGGGCGCGGCGGCCGGGACGGCGGCGGAGGCGGGCGCCGCGGCGACGGCCGCCGCCGCGGTCGTGCCGGCCAGGGCCGCGGCACCCGCGAGGACACCCCGCCGGGTCAGGCCGGAGGGAACGGGCTGGCGGGCATCGACGCGCATGGGGACTCCTCGGAGGTAAGACGACCACGGGTCCAGTTTTTGTATACCAAGTACGGGATGTGGAACAAGGGGTACCGACCTCCAAGGGCCTAGGAACCAGCATCTTTGACGCCAGCCACCGGACGGATGGTTTGCCGACTCCCTTCAAAGGGCAGCTTTTGGTATACACAAAATCCCGTGGGTGCGTCCCGGCCCCCGACCTCGGATCGCCCCGCTCCCGGAGGTGCCGTAGGGTCACGGACCGTTGTCGTCGTGTCCCGCCCCCTGTCGACCGGAGGCGGGATACCTTCCGGGGTGGGGGTAGAGGGTGCAGCGGGCCGTCGTCATGGGTGGCAGTTACGCGGGGCTGTTCGCGGCCCGCGTGCTGAGCGATCACGCCGAGGAGGTGGTGGTCGTCGAGCCCGACGTGATCGGCGAGGACGGACTCGGGAGGCGCAGCCCGCAGCGGCGGCAGCTGCACGCCCTGCTGTCCATGGGGCACCGGCAGCTGGAACGGTGGTTCCCGGGCCTCACCGACGAACTCGTGCGGGGCGGGGCGCGGCTCGGCGAGGGCGACGACGTGCGGTTCTACGTCGACGGACGGCTGAAGGCGCCCGTGGCCGAGTCCCGGATGCTCGGCGCCACCCGCCCCTTCCTGGAGAGCGGGCTGCGCCGGCGGGTCGCGCTCCTCCCCCACGTGCGCTTCGTCCGGGCCGAGGTCACCGGCCTCCTCTTCGACGGCGCGCGCGTGAGCGGCGTCGCCACCACCGTCCCGGCGGACGACCGCGTCGACGGCCGCGCGCCGGGCGCCGGGACGGACGGGACGAAGGGCGACGAGATCCGCGCCGACTTCGTCGTCGACGCCACCGGCAGGTCCAGCCGCCTGGACGACTGGCTGACCCGGCACGGCTGGGACGCGGCGCCCGTCGACCGGATGCGCATCGACCTCGGCTACGCCACCGCCTCCTTCCACCGCGGCGACGAACTCGGCACCACCGTCATCGCCCACTCCAGCCCCGGCCCCGCGAGCGACTACCTGCCCGAGGTGACGGAACCCGGGGCGCTCGCCGCCGTCGAGGGCGACCGCTGGTCGGTCGTCCTGGCCGGGTACGCCGACCACCGCCCCGGCCCCGACCCGGACGAGTTCCTCCGCCGGATGCGCCGCTGCGTCGCACCGATCCGCACGGTGGCCGAGGAGTCCACGATGATCGGCTCCGTCGCCACGTACCGCTTCGTCGAGAGCCGCCGCCGGGTCCACACCCGGCTCCGCCGATTCCCCGGCGGGCTCGTGGTCGTCGGGGACGCGCTGGCGAGCGTGAACCCGGTGTACGGACAGGGCCTGACGCTGGCGGCGCTGGAGGCCGACGCGCTGGCGGCGTACCTGCGGACCGGACCGCGCCCGCACGCCCCGGCCCTGCCGTACTTCCGCCTCGCCGAGACCGCCGTCGACGCGGCCTGGCAGCTGTCCACCGCCGCCGACCTGGCGCAGCCGCACGTCACCGGGCCCTACCCGCGCGGCTACCGGGCGCAGAAGTGGGTCGCCGACCGGCTCACCGAGGCGTCCGTGATCGACTCCGCCGTCAACGCCGCCTATCTGCGCGTCGTCCACATGGAGGCGCCGCCGAAGGCGCTCACCGACCCCCGGCTCCTGGCCAGGGCGGCGCGGGTCCTGATCCGCCACCGGTGACGACCGTCGGTTCGGGACACGCTCGGGACTTCATGGGGCAGGTGCATCCCGCACCGCCGGACGACCCCGACCGTTCGAGGATCACCGAGGCCGATCTGACGGCCGTCTGGGCCGACTTCGCCCGCCTCGGGCATCGGCGGCTCGTCTACACGAACACCGCCAGTGTCCTGCCCGAGGCGGCCGGTCTTTTCACCCGCGCCCTCGCGCCGGGCCGGATCGTGCGCGTCCTGCTCACCGCCTCCGACGAGACCGTCCGCCGTCGGCTCACGGCGCGGGGGCAGGGGTCGGAGCTGGAGCGGGAGTTGGCGCGCGGCGCGCGGTCGGCGGGGACGCTGGAGCGGCGGGCGGTGGCCGGGACCGTGCGCGTGCCGACGGACGGCCGGGGCGTCGGGGACGTCGCCCGGGACGCGGTGGCCGCGACGGGGTGGCTCGGCCGGGCCGCCTGACGCCGCTCAGAAGTCGAAGACGCTCCCGGTCGCGAGGGTGCGCACGCAGTCGTCGGCGTAGGTGTGCGTCCAGTGCACCGGCCTGCCCTCGTACGCGCCGTCGGCGGTCACCGTGACGGTGCCGGGCTCGTTGGAGCAGTAGCCGAAGGTCCGGCCCGGCAGACGGTCGAGGTCGCCGGCCGCGCTGCGGACGTCCCGGCACGCCTCCCGGGCGTACGGGTGCGCGGCGGAGGCGCCGGCGGGGCAGTCGAGGCGGACGCCCGACATGATCTGCCGGCCCTCGGAGGCGTGGACCCGGGTGAGGTGGAGGGAGGCCGTGCCCGGCGCGACGCCGGGGAGCGGCGCCGCGGCCGCGCAGAGCGTCGTGACGACCGCGGTCGTGGCGGCGGCGAGGGCGGTGGCGAGGAGTCGTCTCATGGCCCCTCCAACGGGCTCCCCGGGCTTCCGTCACCTCCGTGGGGCCGTTCGGGGTGCGCGGGCGGGGCGGGGGCGGGCTCGGGCGGGCGCGGGCTCGGGCGGGCGCGGGAAGGCTTCGGCTGTTGTTCACGGAGGAAGTCCGGGCGTGAGGGGTGGCGTTCGGGCGGGGCCGGGACCGTCATGGCGCCCCCCCCCCCCTTCGACCCCCAGGACGGACTTCCGTGACCCTTTCGCGTGCACGCCGCCGGCGCCGTGAACTGCCCCTCGCCCTCGCCGCCGTACCGGCGCTCCTCCTCGGCGCGCTGACCGCCGCGCCCGCGCACGCCGCTCCCGCCGACGACATCCGCGTCAACGAGGTCGTCACGACCGGCTCCGTCGAGGACTCGATCGAGCTGTACAACAAGGGCACGGCGCCGGTCGACGTCTCCGGCTGGATCCTCAAGGACGACAACAACAGCTCGAAGTACACGATCCCCTCGGGCACGACCCTGGCACCGGGCGCCTTCCGCGCCTTCGACGTGCACGGAAAGTTCGGGCTCGGCTCCAGCGACAAGGCGCGGCTGTACCTGGCCGACGGCAGCACCCTCGTCGACAGCCACTCCTGGAGCAGCCACTCCGCCCCGTCCTGGTCCCGCTGCCCCGACGGCACCGGCGCGTTCAAGGCCGCGGCCGTCACGCTCGGCGCGGCCAACAGCTGCGGCGGCACCGGCGGCGGTACGGAGGCGGCCTGGCCCGGTGGCTCCACGGTCGTCACGGCGGACGCGCCGAACGTGTTCGGCGGCGACCTCAGCGGCCTCCACCAGGACGGCGACGTCCTCTGGGCGGCACAGAACAGCGGCAAGCTGTGGCGGCTGGTCCGGGACGGCTCCGGCGGCTGGACGCCCGACACGTCCGCCGGCTGGACCTCCGGCAAGACCGTGCGCTTCCCCGGCGGTTCCGGCGCTCCCGACGCCGAGGGCGTGACGGTCACCGGGGCGGGCGCCGCCGCCGGCGTGTACGTCGCGAGCGAGCGGAACGGCGACGCCTCCGGCACCAGCCGGCTCTCCGTGCTCCGGTACGACGTCTCCGGTACGGGCTCCGCGCTGACCGCCGTCCGCGAGTGGAACCTCACCGCGAGCCTGCCCGCGACCGGCTCCAACCTCGGTTTCGAGGGCATCACCTGGGTCCCCGACACGGCCCTCACGGCCGCCGGCTTCAAGGACGCCGCCACGGGCGCGCTCTACGACCCGGCCGGCTACGGCGCCCACGGCGGCGGCGTCTTCTTCGTCGGCGTGGAGGGCACCGGCGCCGTCCACGGGTACGTCCTCCAGGACACCGGGGCCTTCACCCGCGTCGCCACGGCCGCCACCGGCATGGCCGGCGTCATGGAACTCCAGTGGGAGCCGCAGGCGTCCCGGCTCTGGGCCGTCTGCGACAACACCTGCGGCGGGCAGCACCGCACGCTGAAGGTCGACGCCAGCGGCGCCTTCGCCGTCGGCGCCACGTACGCGCGCCCCGCCGGCATGCCCGACTACAACAACGAGGGCTTCGCGCTGGCCGGCGCCGACGAGTGCGTGGCGGGCAGCAAGCCCGTCTACTGGTCCGACGACTCCAACACCGGCGGCCACGCCCTGCGCAGGGGCACCGTCAGCTGCTGACCGAGGCCCCTGGGCTCCCGCCGCGCGGTCAGGACCGCTTGGCGGGGGCCTTGGCGGGCTTTGCGGGCTTGGCGGGCTTGGCAGAGGTCTTCTTGGCCGAAGGCTTCTTGGCGGGGGCCTCCTTGGGGGCCTTCTTGGTCGGCGGGGCGTTCTTCGCGGACGCCTTCTTCGCGGACGCCTTCTTGGCCGTCGCCTTCTTCGCGGACGCCTTCTTCGCGAACGCCTTCTTGGCCGTCGCCTTCTTCGCGGCCGCCTTCTTGGCGGAAGGCTTCTCGGCCGTCGCCTTCTTCGCCGCCTTCTTGGCGACCGCCTTCTTCGCCGCGGCCTTCTTGGCGACCGCCTTCTTGGCGACCGCCTTCTTGGCGACCGCCTTCTCGGCCACGGCCTTCTTCGCCGCCGCCTTCTTCGCCGCGGCCTTCTTCACCGTCGTCTTCTTCACGACCGGCTTCTCGGCGGGGGACTTCTTCCCGGTGGAGCCGGCGACGGGCCACTTGAGCTCCACCTCCAGCTCGACCTCCCCGTCCTCCACCGACAGCTCGATCTCGCCGCGCAGCTCGTCGGGGATCCGGAGTTCCAGCACGCCCCCGCTCAGTTCGAGTTCGGCCTCGCCGCCCGCCCGGAGCGCGTCGGCCAGGGCGGCCAGCTGGTCGGCGGCCTCCTTCCGGGAGAGCGACCGCTTGCGCTCGAATTTGAAGTCCTTCATGACGACCTCCGGTCATCGCGCGATGTCATACATAGCGGACAATACTATCGATCTTGGTCGGCCGCTGGCCGGGTGAAGGTCGGGCGGGCGCGGTGTGCCGGGCGGGGAGGGGACGCGTCGCGGTGGTAGCCGTCGGCCATGCAGCCGCAGTCCGCGGGGCCGCCCCGGGTGGCCCCCTTCCTCCGCACCGCCGCCGCGTACGCGTGGCGGCTGCTCGCCGTCGGCCTCTTCCTCTACGCGCTGTTCGCCCTCCTCGGCCGGTTCCACGAGATCGGGGTGGCCCTCTTCCTCGGGCTCGTGGTCACCGCGCTGCTGCGGCCGGTCGCGGACGTCGTCGCCCGGGGGCTCCCGAGGGCGCTCGCGGTGGCCCTCACGCTGCTGGGCGGGCTGGCGCTGGTCCTGGGCGTGCTCGCGCTGGTCGGGGAGGCGGTGGCGGGCGAGCGGACCACGCTGGTGCGGGAGTTCCGGGACGGCCTCGGCCGCATCCGGCGCTGGCTGGAGGCGCCGCCGTTCCACCTGGCCCCGGAAGCGCTGACGGGCCTGGAGGCGAGGATCGGTCAGTTCCTGTCCGACCACCGCTCGGCGCTGATCGGCGAGGCGGTGAGCGGCGCGCACCACGTGGTGGCGGTGCTGACGACGCTCGCCCTGGCGCTGTTCTCGTCGGTGTTCTTCCTCCACTCCGGGGACCGCCAGTGGGCGTGGTTCCAGGAGCAGCTGCCGGAGTCGGTGCGGGCGCGGGTGGCGGTCGGGGGCGGGGCCGCGTGGCGTACGTTCACGGGGTACACGCACGGGATCGTGCTGGTCGCGGCGGTGAACGCGCTCCTGGTCGGGTTCGCGCTGTGGCTGCTGGGCGTGCCGCTCGCGGTGCCGCTGGCGCTGCTGGAGTTCGCCGCCGCGTTCGTGCCGCTGATCGGTTCGCCGATCGCCCTGGCGGTGGCCGCCGTGGTGGCCCTGGCGGCGAAGGGCCCGCTGGTGGCGGGGCTGGTGGTGGCGCTGATCGTCGTCATCGGCCAGATCGAGGGCCATCTGCTGCATCCGCTGGTGATGAGCTGGGCGGTACGGCTCCACCCGCTGGTGGTGGCGATCTCGGTGGTCGCGGGCTCGATCGCGGCGGGCATCGTCGGCGCGGTGGTGGCGGTGCCGCTGGTGTCGGTGGTGTGGTCGGTGTACACGGCGCTGCGGCGCGAGGCCCGGGGCCGTACCGGGGAGACCGCCCGGAGCCGTACGGGGGAGGCGGAAACCGGATGAGCAGCGCGGGGCCGACCGGGTGACGGCCCGGCACCCGCGCTCTTCTCAGGACGCTTCGATCGCGGTCTTGATGCGCTGTCCGAAGGCGGGCGCGTCCTTGCGGGCCGCGGCCAGGGCGAGGCCGACGAGGAGCTTGCCGAGCCCGTGGCCCTCCAGGACGTTGTGGATGCGGACCCGGGTGCCGCCGTCCGGCAGCGGCTCCAGGTCGTAGCCGCCCTGGCTCGCCGTCACCAGGTTCTTGGACTCCTCGGCCCAGCGCAGGGTCCGGGGCGGCTCGAAGGCGGTGATCCGGAAGGTGCGGGCGGTCTTCATCCCCGCGTCCTTCACGGTGGAGCGGAAGGCGGTGCCGACGGCGGTCGGCCCCTCGGGGATCCGCTCGATCCGGAGCACGCGGGGGCTGAACTGTGGATCGTTCCGCCCGTCGGCGAGGTACGCGAACACCTCGTCGACGGGACGGTCGACCTCGACGGTCGCCTCGAACCGGCCGGACATGGCGCCTCCTGCTCCACTCGGAAGAAACCGGACGAACGCTCACATGGTCACAGCCCGCCGGGGATCGCGCCGTCCGGCGCTCCGCCGTTCAGAAGTGGCGTGCGAAGGCGTCCGGGAGGGGCTCGCGGGACGCGTGCCAGGCGGCCGGGAGGGCCGCGACGCCCGTGCGGGCGGCGATCACTCCGCCCGCGATCGCGCAGGTGGTGTCGATGTCGCCGCGCCCGGCGACCGTGGTCCACAGGCCCTCGTGGAGGTCGTCGAGGTGGCCGGCCGCGCACCAGAGGGCGTACGGGACGGTGTCCGGTCCCGACATGCGGTAGCCGGAGCCGAGGACCTCGGCGGCGTGCCGGACCGAGGTGTGCGCGGGCATGCGGGCGGCGATCCGGATGCCGGACCGGACGTCGCTCTCCGGGAGGTGCGCGGCGACGGCGTGGAGGAGTTCGGGGCGCGTCGGGGCGGGTCCGCCGCGGCTGCGGGTGGCCAGCGCGGCGGCGAGGGCGACGGCCACGGCTCCGGCGACCGCCTCGGGGTGGTGGTGGGAGACGACGGCCTGGCGGGCCGCCTGCTCGGCGACCGCGTCGAGGTCGGCGGCGTGCCAGGCGCCGAGCGGGGCGACGCGCATGGCGGCGCCGTTGCCCCAGGAGCCCTGCCCGTCGAACTGGCCGGCGACGACGTCCCGCCAGGGCTCGCCGGCGCCGATCCTGCGCAGGACGTCGTGCATGGAGGCGCCGTAGCCGCGGTGGGTGTCGTCGGCGTAGGCCGCGGCGAGGGCCTGGGCGAGGCGGTCCTGGTCGACCGTGCCGGCGCCGTCGGCGAGTTCCCGGACGAGGACGAGGGCCTGGGCGGTGTCGTCGCTCCAGCGCCACTGCTCCTCGGACGGCAGGGTGCGCGCCTGGAGCGGTGCCTCGCCGTCCCGGCGGAGGATCCGGAACCAGCGGTCGCCGAAGGCGTCACCGAAGGCGAGTCCGTGCAACGCGTCCCGTACGGCGGTCGGTGTCTGGGTCATCGGAGCAGTAGATCAGCGGGGAGGCCGGTCGGGCACCTGGTTTCGGTGCGGGGGCCGGGCGGGGCTACAGGGTCTCTCCGGCCGAGTCGGCGAGGCGGCGGCGGGCCGTGCGGACGGCCGGGGGCAGGGCGGCGAGGGCGCCGGTCGCGGTGACGGCGAGGACCAGGGCGGCGAGGGTGGCCGGGTCGGGGAGGCGGGCGACTCCGGCGCCGAGGCCGGTCGCCGCGGCCTCGGCGTCGACGAGGCGGTGGCCGAGGGCCGCGCCGGCGGCCGTGCCCAGGAGGGCGGCGGCCAGGGTGGTGAGGGCGGCGGAGGTGACGACGACGGCGCCGATCTGGCGGGGTGTCAGTCCGATGGCGCGGAGGGCGAGCAGGTCGCGGACCCGGTCGCGGACCCCGGTGCCGATGAGGGTGAGGAGTTCGACGAGGGCGATGAGGGCGAGGACCGCGACGAGGGCGGCGAGGACGCCTCGGGGGGCGTCCTCGCCGTCCGCCGGGTCGGCGGTGCCGCGGACCTCGGCGCGGGCGCCGGTGGCCGCGGGGACGGCGGCGGCGACCGCCCGGGGGTCGGCGTCCGGGCGCAGGACGAGGGCGTGGAAGGCGGGGCGGAGGCCGGGGGCGCCGTCGCGGAGGGTGTCGAGGGTGGTGGAGACGACCCGGCCGCCGTGGTCGGGTTCGATGCTGCGGCCGACGAGGTGCAGGATCTGCGGGCGGCCCTCGACCGTCATCCGGACCCAGTCCCCCACCCGTACGCCGAGGAGGTCGAGGAGGCCCTGGCCGGCGACGGCCTCGTCGGGGCCGTCCGGGGCGCGGCCCTCGACGACGGTGTGCGGGTAGGGCGCTTCGGGGGTGCCGAGGCCGCGCAGGGTGAGGGTGCCGGTCTGGCCGGGGACGAGGGCGGTGAACTCGGCGCCCGGGACGGCGTCGGCGACGCCGGGGACGGCTTCCAGCGCGGCCGTCAGGCCGTCGCCGGGCGGCGGCTGTTCGGTGCGGACGGTGAGGGCGGCGGCCCGGCCGACGCGGGCGGGGTCGGTGCGGAACTGGCCGAGGGTCGTCCAGGCGACGAGGGCCACGGTGATCAGGGCGAGCGGGAGGGCGAGCCGGGCCGTGGCGCCGAGGGCCCGGGTCCGGCCGGGTGCGGTGAAGGCGGAGCGCCAGCCGAGGACGAGGACCGGGGAGAGGCGCAGTCCGAGGGCGCGGCGGCCGAGCGCGGAGAGCGGGCGGGCGGCGGGGTGGGCCGAGCGGGCCGCGGGCACCGGGGGGACGCGGCCGGCCCGCCAGGCGGCGAGGGCGGTGGCGGCGGCGATGAGGAGGACGGCGGCGACGGGGACGCCGACGACGGCGGCGCGGTGGCCCGGCATGCGGGGCCAGAGGGCGACGGCGTCGCCGATCCGGCCGGGTATCCACCGTCCGCAGGTGAGGGTGGCGGCGGTGCCGAGTGCCGCGCCGGCGACGGCGAAGCCGAGGTGCTGGAGGAGGAAGCCGCGGACGACCTGGCCGGGGGTGAAGCCGACGGCCTTGAGGACGGCGATGTCGCCGGCCTGTCCTCTGATGCGGGCCCGGACCGCGCCGGCGACGGCGACGGCCGCGGCGAGGAGGGCGGCGAGGCCGAAGGCGGCGAAGATCTGGCCGAGGAGCCGGTCGTCGCCGCCGATGTCGGCCTTGGCCTGCTGCCATTTGGTGACCTGGTCGATGCGGGCGGCGCCGAGGAGGGTGACGGCGCGCTGGACGGCGTAGTCGGTGTCGTCGGGGTCCTTCAGGCGGAGGCCGGCGGTCTGTCCGGTGGCGGCGGGGGCGAGGCGGTCGAGGGTGCCGGGGAGGATCCAGCCGATGCCGTCGCCCTGTCCGGCCCGGTAGCGCGGTTCGGCGGTCTCGGCGACGCCGGCGACGTGCAGGGTGCGGCTGGTGGGGCCGTGCCGGCCGGTGAGGGTCACGGTGACGGTCTCGCCGGGTTCGGCCCACAGGGTGCGGGCGAGGGTGCGTTCCAGGACGATCTGGTCGCCCGGGGTGCCGGTGGTGAGCCAGTGGCCGGCGGTGAGGAGGGGGCGGGCGGTGTCGGGCGGGCGGGTTCCGGTGGCGCGCAGGACGACGCCGGCGCGGGTGCCGCCGGTCTCCAGGGTGGCGGCGGCGGTGCGGAAGGGGCCGGAGACGGCGGCGACCTCGTCGAGGGCGGCGAGCGGGGCGAGGTCGGCGGGGTCGAATCCGTCCCGGCCGTCGCGGCCGTGGAGCCAGACGTGGCTGCCCTGGGACTGGTTGAAGAGCCGCTGCCAGGGGTTGACGGCGTAGCTGAGCAGGGCGGCGGAGAGGAGGAGGGAGGCGATGACGCCGGCGCTGGCCAGGACGGCGAAGAGGGCCTCGCCGCGGTGGGTGCGGAGGTCGGAGTGGACCCATCGCCAGGTCGCCCGCATGCCGTCCTCACCTTCCTCGATGCCTCGGCCCCCTTGCTCGCGGTCAGTCCTTCAGGTCGAGTACGCCGGTCACCCCCGGGCGGGCGGGGGCGGGGTCGCCGAGGGTGGCGTCGTCGGCGATCCGGCCGTCGAAGAAGCTGATGACGCGGTCGGCGGCGCTCGCCATCCGGGCGTCGTGGGTGACCATGAGGATGGTCTGGCCGCGGGCGTGGAAGCGGGCGAGGAGGCGCAGGACGTCGCGGGTGCCCTTGCTGTCGAGGCTGCCGGCGGGTTCGTCGGCGAGCAGCAGGGCGGGCCGGTTGACGAGGGCGCGGGCGAGGGCGACGCGCTGCTGTTCGCCGCCGGAGAGGGCGGCGGGGAGGGCGTTCTCCCGTCCCTGGAGGCCGAGTTCGGCGAGGAGTTCGGCGCGGCTCGCGCGGGCGGCGCGGGGGGTGGCGCCGGCGAGGAGGGCGGGGAGTTCGACGTTGTCGGCGACGGTGAGGTGGGAGACGAGGTTGAAGAACTGGAAGACGATGCCGACGCTGCGGCGGCGCAGCACGGCCCAGCGGGCCTCGCCGTGGGTGTCGACGCGTTCGCCGCCGATCCAGAGGCGGCCGGCGTCGGGGCGTTCGAGGCCGCCGACGAGGTGGAGGAGGGTGGACTTGCCGGCGCCGGAGGGGCCGGTGACGGCGACGAACTCGCCTTCCCGGACGGTGAGGTCGACGCCGCGGACGGCGTGGACGGGGGCGCGGTCGCCGCGGTGGGTCTTGGTCAGGCCCTCGGCGTGCACGATCGCCCCCGGCGGGGCACCGGGCGCGGCGGTCATTCGAGCTCCTCCTGACAGCGCTCCAGCCAGTCGAGGTCGGCCTGGAGGTGCAGCATGGCGCCCTCGATGAGGAGCTGGGCGATCTTGTTGTCGCGGTCCTCGCCGGCGGCGAGCCGGGAGAGGCTGCGCATGGTGTTGAGGTGCTGTCGCCGCTGCCGGTTGATCAGGGCGATGGGGTCGGCGAGGCCGGAGAGGGGGGCGAGGGCGAGTTTCATGAAGAATCCGTCGCGCACCCGGGGTTCGTCGGTGGTGTCCTCGAACCACGCGGCGACGGCCTCCCGTCCGGCGTCGGTCAGGCGGTAGATCCGCTTGTTGGGGCGGCCCGTCTGTTCGACGTCCTCGCCTTCGATGAGTCCGCTCTTCTCCAGTCGGCCGAGGGTCACGTAGACCTGGCCGACGTTGGGCTGAGGGTAGGCGGAGCCGAGGAGTTGTTCAAGACCCTGCTTGAGCTCGTAGCCGTGGGCGGGGCCCCGGGTGAGGAGTGCCAGCAGCTGCTGCCGCACGCGCTCCCCCTTCTGTGTCGTGCGCCGTTCCCGGCCCGGTGGTGGCGGCCCGGGGGGCCGGTGGACCGGCGGTCGCCGGGTCCGCCGGACCAGTATCACCGATGGGGGGCGCCGTGGGTCTGCCACGATGGGGCGTCGCGTGCGGCACCACGTCCGGGAGGAACGCATGGGGTGGGTACGGTCCGTGGCGAGGGGCGTGCTGGTGGTGGCGGTGCTGCTGGCGGCGTGTGCCGGGGGTGCGCCGCCGTCCGGGGCGGGGCCGTCCGGGGGGCGGGGCGCGCTGACGTTCGTGACGGCGGGGGATCTCACGGACTATCTCGGTCCGTTGGTGGCGGAGTGGAACGCGCGGCGGCCTGCGGAGCTGGTGACGCTGGTCGAGCTGCCGGACTCGGCGGACGAGACGCGGGCGCAGATGCTGAGCGAACTGCGGTCGGGGAGCCGCCGGTTCGACGTGCTGAACATCGATGTGGCGTGGACGTCGGAGTTCGCGGCGGCGGGGCTGGTCGCGCCGCTGGAGCGGGAGCGGTTCGATCTGGCGGCGTTCCTGCCGCCGGTGGTGGAGACGGCGACGTTCCGGGGGCGGTTGTACGCGGTGCCGTACGTGACCAACGCCGGGTTGCTGTACTACCGGAAGGACGTGCTGGACGCGGCGGGCGAGCGGCCGCCGCGGACGTGGGCGGAGTTGGCGCGGCTGGCGCGGACGCTGGCGCCGCGGCACGGACTCGGTGGCTACGCGGGGCAGTTCCTGCCGTACGAGGGGCTGACGGTGAACGTGACGGAGGCGATCGGGTCGGCGGGCGGGACGGTGCTGCGGGAGGAGGGCGCGCGGGTCGGGGTGGACTCGGACGCGGCGCGGGCGGCGCTGACGTTCCTGGCCGGCGGGGTGCGGGAGGGGTGGATCCCGGCGGAGGCGATGCGGTTCACGGAGGAGGAGTCCAGGGCGGCGTTCGAGGAGGGGCGGCTGCTGTTCCTGCGGAACTGGCCATACGTGTACGCGGACGCGGGCCGGCCGGGGTCGAAGGTGGCGGGCCGGTTCGAGGCGGCGCCGCTGCCGGGGCCTTACGGGCCGGGGACGAGTGTGCTCGGCGGTTCGAACCTGGCCGTGTCGGCCCGGTCGCGGCATCCGGCGACGGCCGCCGACTTCCTCGCGTACCTGACGAGCGAGCGGGTGCAGCGGCAGGTGTTGACGCGGGGGTCGCTGCCGCCGGTGCGGGCCTCGCTGTACACGGATCCGGAGCTGGTGGCGGCCCACCCGTACCTGCCGATCCTGCGGGAGAGCGTGCTGGCGGCGGTGCCGCGGCCGAAGAGCGCGCGGTACGACCAGGTGAGCCTGGCGGTACAGGCGGTCGCGCAGGACGTGCTGGCGCTGCGGACCTCGCCCGAGGAGGGGGTGCGGCGGCTGACGCGGGAGCTGGCCGCGATCGCGCCTCTGCCTGCGCGTTAGGTAGTGGGTGTCCTTCAAGTCGCCTTCTTCACAGGGTTGTTGGAGCATGCCCGTTGACATGGTTTCGTCACCGGTACTTAACATGAAAGTACTGATGCGAAGGAAGGACGACCATGCGACGACCCTCCCTCACCACCCTCCGCGCCGCCGGGGCGCTCTCCGCGGCCCTCGCGCTCGCGCTCACCGCCACCGCCTGCGGCAGCACCGACGACACCACGTCCGGCGGCGAGCTCAGCGGCACGACCGTCACGGTCGCCGGCGTCTGGACCGGCAGCGAGCAGACCAACTTCAAGAAGGTCCTCGACGCGTTCAGCGCCAAGACCGGCGCCAAGACCGTCTTCGTCCCCTCCGGCGACAACGTCTCCACCTTCGTCGGCAGCAAGATCGAGGGCGGCAACGCCCCCGACGTCGT
>NZ_JBHYKM010000056.1:0-6052 GCF_042741435.1 Streptomyces sp. NPDC058955
CCCTTCCGCGTGCCCGGGGCACCCCGGGCACGCCGGTCAGCCGAAGACGACGCAGGTGACCGCCGGGGCCTCGACGGAGCCGGCGCGGACCGGGGTGCCGGTGCCGGGGTCGATGTCGAACCAGGTCACGTCGCCGGAGCGCTCGTTCGCCGCGTACAGCCGCCGTCCCGACGGGTCGAGGGCGAGGTCGCGGGGCCAGGTGCCGGCGCAGGAGACGGTCGCCGAGCGGATCGCCTCGTCGCCCGCCGGGGAGAGCACGAGGACCGCGATGGTGTCGGTGCCGCGCACGGCCACCCACAGGAACCGCCCGTCGGGCGCCACGACGACGGCGGAGGGGTACGCCGGGCCCGCGGTGTCCGCGTCGACGAGCGGGATCTCGGCGAGCGGCGTCAGCTCGCCGCGCCGGTCGTCCCAGCGGCAGACGGTGACGGCGGGCTCCAGCTCGCCGACGACGTAGGCGTGCCCGCCGGCCGGGTGGAAGGCCAGGTGGCGGGGGCCGTAGCCGGGGCGCAGGGCGGTCTCCCGGTGGAGGCGGAGGGCGCCGGTGGCAGGGTCGAGGGCGCAGACGCGCACGGAGTCCGTGCCGAGGTCCACGCTGACCGTCCAGCGTCCGCTGGGGTCGGGCTGGACCTGGTGGGCGTGGGGCGCGGACTGCCGGTCGGCGACCGGGCCGCCGCCCTCGTGGCGCAGGACGGCGGTGACGGTGCCGGGGACGCCGTCCGCGCCGAGGGGCAGGACGGAGACGCTGCCGGAGGTGTAGTTGGCGGTGAGGAGGTGGCCGGCGGCGACGGCGAGGTGGGTGGGGCCGGCGCCGCCGACGGGCACGGGGTCGCCGAGCGGGCGCGGCGCGGCTCCATCGGGGGCGAGGGCGGCGACGGCGCCCGGCTCGGTCTCGGAGACGGCGTAGAGGACGCCGTCGGCGAGGGCCAGGTACGAGGGGTCGGCGACGGCGTCGGTGGCGCCGGTGAGGGTGAGCGCGCCGGTCGCCGGGTCGACGTCGGCGGCGAGCACGCCGAGACCGCCGGCCGAGGTGAAGGAGCCGAGGTAGGCCCGCGCCCGCCCCGTCGCCCGCTCATGTGTCTCGGTCCCGCCCACGGCGCCTCCCGCCCCCGGGGCGGGTCGCCCCCCCCCCCCGTCTCGGGGCCGACGTTAGCAGGCGGTCTAGACCAAGTTCGATCAGCCGCCGGCGGAGGCCGTCAGGGGCGGACGAGGAGGGAGCCGGGCGGGGTGCGGAGCGGCTCGTCGAGGGCGGCGAGCAGGCGTTCCAGACCGCTGACGTGCCCGAGGGCGGCCGGGGCCGGACGGTCGGCGGGCTCCGGCTCGGCGACCGGGGCGGACGGGGTCCGGCCGGGCGTGGTGAGCCGTTCGACGGCCGCCTCGACCCGCCAGCAGGCGGCGGCGAGCCGGGCGTCGTGGCTGGCGTCCGGGTCGGCGGCGACGGCCGCGAGACCGCGCACCTCGGCGGCGCACTCGTCGAGCAGCGCGAGGACCCGGCGGGCGCGGCCCTTGCGCTCGCGGAACGGGCTGAGCGGGTGGACGAGCGGGGCGACCGAGAGCCGCACCCGGCCGAGGAGCAGGTCCAGCTCGGCGACGTGCGGGGTCGGGTCGGCGTCCTCGTCGCCGGCGAGCCGGCGCTCGGAGGCGGCGGTCGCGGCGTGCACAGCCCGCAGGGCGCGCTGGATCCAGGCGTCGTTGATGGCGTGGGTGGTGACCGGGAGGATCAGCAGGACCGCGAGGGCGGCGCAGACCGCGCCGACGACGGTCTCCTCCAGGCGCAGCACGAGCAGCGCCGGGTCGAGGACGCCGAGGAGCCCGTAGAGCAGTCCGGCCATCACGGTGACCGCGAGCATCATCCAGCTGTAGGAGAGCGGCGCGGTGTAGAAGATCCCGAAGACGCAGACCGCGACCAGGAGGGCGGTGGGCAGCGGGGCGCCGTGCAGCGGGATGGCGACGACCATGCCGACGGCGATGCCGAGCAGGGTGCCGAGGAAGCGGCGGAAGCCGCGGACCAGGGTCTCGCCGCGGGAGACGGTGTTCACGAAGATCCACCAGGTGGTGCCGACGGCCCAGTACCAGCGCTCCTCGGAGAGCAGCTGGCCGATGCCGAGCGCCACGGCGCAGGCGGCGGTGGCCTGGACGGCCTGCCGGGTGGTGATCCGGGCCAGCCCCCTGCCGGGCAGCGGGGCGGGGGCGGCGGGCGGCGGGGTGCGCCGCTCGATCGGCCAGAGCACGAACCGCACGGTCCCGGCCGCCGCGAGGGCGATCGCCACGGCCGCGTACAGCTCGGGGAGCTGGCCGGGCACGGCGTGCAGGAACTGGGTGCTGAAGAAGTTCATGAAGGCGAAGATGCCGAGCGCGTGGCCGCGCGGGCCCCAGCGCCGGGCGTAGACGCCGCAGAGGACGACGAGCAGGAAGGCGCCGTCCCGCAGGAGCGTGTGGTCGTGCAGCAGGGTGGCCAGCGCGAGGACCGGGAAACCGGCGAGCGGCAGCAGCAGGGTGCTGACGGCCTGGCCGCGGACGGTGGCGTCGGTGACGGTGAACAGGGCGAGCAGCGCCGCCAGTCCTCCGGTGATCGACGCGGTCAGCGAGAAACCGGCCAGCTCGGCCACGGTCACCGCGAGGGCGATGCCGAGCACGGCACGCACACCGGTCCTGAGCCGGAGGAGCCCCGGGTCCGGAGCCACGAACATCCTCTTCACGACGGTCGGCCGCCCCCTCGTCTTGCCGCTCGCCCGCCGTGCGCCCTGCCCCGGGGATGGTGGGGCGCGCACGGACACGACGAAGGCGCCGCCGTCCGGGCGGCCTCGTCGCCGTCCCGGCGCGCGGCGCCGAAAGTACCTGGTGGACACAAGGGAACCACCGACCGGGCGCTTGGCTCAAATCGTCCTCGAAAGGCTGGGCCATTGGCCCGGTCTTCGCGCGTCGCACTGACCGAGGTGCGGGCCAGTGGACCAGCTCAGGCCGGCATGGCCGGAGCGGCGGGGGTACGCCGGAGCAGGGCGGCGAGTGCGGTGTGGCCGCGCCGCTCGGCGTGCTCCAGGGCGGTGGTGCCGTGGGCGTCGGCCAGTGCGGGGTCGGCGCCGGCGGCGAGGGCGCCGCCCGGGGGGCCCCCGGGGGTGGGGCGGGGCCCCCGCGGCCCGGGTTTGCCCCCGGCCGGGGGGGGGGCCGCCCGGGGGGGGGGGGCGGGGGCGGGGCGCCGGGGGGGCGCGCGCTTCGGGGGGGCGGGCGGGCGGCGGCCCGGTTGCCGGCCGGGCGGGTGGGCGGTCCGGCGGTGGGGTGGGCGGTGGTGGCGGTCGACCGGGGTGTCGCGCAGGACGGCCCGGACGTACGGCACGTGGCCGCGTTCGGCGGCGGAGATGAGGCCGGTGGCGCCGAAGCGGTCGGTCAGCCGGAAGTCGGGGGCGGGGTCGGCGGCGAGCAGCACCCGCAGCATGGCGACGCTGCCGGTGGCTCCGGTGGCCAGCCAGGGGCTGTCGTGCCGGGCGTCCCGGGCGTCGACGTCGGCTCCGGCGGCGACGAGCGCGCGGGCGGTCTCGACGTGGTCGCCGAGGACGGCGAGGAGCAGCGGGGAGCGCAGCTCCTCGTCGCGGGTCTCGGTCCGGGCGCCGTCGGCGAGCGCGGCGCGGACGCCGACGGTGTCGCCCCGGCGGGCGGCGGCGAGGAGCCGGTGGTGGGGTGTGACGGTCACGGCGGTCTCCTCGGGCTCGAAGGTCGGGGCGCGGGACGGGTGGTGCGGGGCGGCGGGGCCGACGGCGTCGGGGCGGGCGTGCCCGGACGCCGTCGGGGCCCGGCGGGGTCCCGCGGTGTTACTTGGCGAGGGCGTCGACGCCGGCCTGGGCGAACTTCTGGTCGAGGTCGCCGGAGGGGGCGCCGGCCACGCCGATGCCGGCGATGGGGGCGTTCTTCGAGGTGACGGGGGCGCCGCCGCCGAGGAAGAGGGTGCCGGGGATGTCCTTGAGGTTGGGGGCCTGCTCCAGGCGCTTGACCAGCTCGGTGGTGGGGGCGTTCCAGGAGACGGCGGTGTACGCCTTCATCTCGGCGGACTCGTAGGACTGCGGGCCGGCGCCGTCGCCGCGCAGGGTGACGAGGGTGTTGCCGTTGCGGTCGACCACGGCGACGGAGACGCGCTGGTTCTCCTTCTCGGCGGCGTCGAGCGCGGCCTGCGCGGCCTTGGTGGCGGCGTCGATCGTGAGGTGGGTGCTGGTCGTGGTGTTCTTGTTCTTCGCGTCGGCCTTGGCGACGGCGGCGGGGGCGGCGGCCGGGGTTGCGGCGTTCGCGGAGACCGCGCCGAAGGCGCCGGCGCCGAGGGCGACCAGGGCCGCTCCGCCGGTCAGGACACGGGCACGCTTCGAGATCTGCTTCATGGTCGGTCACTCCTCGTGATGGACGGGCGGGGACGGCGGGCCCGGCGGTCGCCGGGTCCGGGAGACCGGGAGGCCGTCTCGCCGTCCCGCTCCGCACTCCATCCTGAGTGCGGCACCGGACCCGTACGGTCGGCCCGGCGGATGGTCGTCGGCCCCCGCCCGGCGGACCGGGGGGTCGGCCGATCGGACGACCCCGCCCCGGGCCGGGCCGCGGTACGCGCGCGGGAGGAGCCCGCGGTACGCGCGCGTGGACGAGGAGGAACGCGCCCCTCCGGAAGTGCCGATCGCCCGATGGGTACAGTCGGGACCATTCCGGCGGATCGGCCCGCCGGGCGGACCATCAGGCCGGGGACCCGACCCGGCGGGCACGGGGAGGCCGGCACGTCATGGCGGTGGACGAACTCGACACCCGCATCCTGCGGCTCCTGATCGAGCAGCCGCGCACCAGCGTGCGGGAGTACGCGCGCATCCTGGGCATCGCCCGGGGCACCGTGCAGGCCCGCATCGACCGGCTCGAACGGGACGGCGTGATCACGGCCACCGGCCCGGTCCTCTCCCCCGCCGCGCTCGGGCATCCGGTGCTGGCCTTCGTGCACGTGGAGGTCACGCAGGGGCACCTCGACGAGGTCGGGGACGCGCTCGCCGCCGTGCCGGAGATCGTCGAGGCGTTCTCCATCACCGGCGGGGGCGATCTGCTGACCCGGGTGGTGGCCCGGGACGCGGGTCATCTGGAGGACGTCATCCAGCGGCTCATCCAGCTGCCGGGCGTGGTCCGCACCCGCACGGAGATCGCGCTGCGCGAGCGGGTGCCGCACCGGATGCTGCCGCTGGTGGAGTCGATGGGCCGGGGCGGCGCGGAGCGGCGGCCGGGGGGCCGGTAACTCGCGTGCGGGCACGGGCGGCGGCGTGCGAGGGTACGGGCGTCCTGTCCCCGCGCAACGGAGCCGTCCCATGGCGATACCCGACCGACTCTCGCCCCTGCTCACCGAGTTCGACTTCGCCCGCAAGCGGCTGACGGACCGTCTGGCCGGGCCGGTGGTGAACAGCGGCAACGGCACGGACGTGCCGGTCGGCCCGATGACCGACGCCGAGTACCTGTGGGAGCCGGCGCCGGGCTGCTGGTCGGTGCGCCGGTTCGCGGACGGTCCCGGTCCGGCCGCCGCGCTGCTGACCGGTACCGGCGAGTGGGGCCGGGAGACCGCCCCGTACCCGCATCCCGTGCCGCCGCCGTTCACCACCCTCGCCTGGCGGCTGACGCACCTGAGCGAGCTGCTGGAGCTCCGCGCCGACCACACGAACGGCACCCGTTCGCTGACCCGCGACGACTACCGGTCGGCCGGCGACGCCGCCACGGCGATGGCCGACTTCGACCGGGCCGCCGAGGCGTGGCGGGAGGCGCTGCTGTCCGTCGGCGACAAGGAGCTGGACACGGTCGGGCACTGCTCGTACCCGCACGGCGGCGACGCGGAGGAGCCGTTCCTGGAGATCGTGTGGTGGGTGAACCAGGAACTCCTGCACCACGGTGCCGAGATCGCCCTCCTGCGCGACCTGTACCGGATCCTCGCCGTCTGACGTTCAGCCGGTGGTGCGGGCGAGGACCAGCGCCACGTCGTGGGGGGGGGGGGGGCAAGGCGGAAGGCCCCCGAACCCCACCCAAAACACACCACACACGCGCGGAGGCCCGCCCC
>NZ_JBHYKM010000056.1:6062-21379 GCF_042741435.1 Streptomyces sp. NPDC058955
GTCCACGAGGAGCCGGCCCAGGACCCCGTCGCAGACCTCCTCCAGCGGGCCGTCGGCCCGGCCGAGAGCGAGGCCGAGCTGGCGCATCCCCTCGTCGAGGTCCCGGTCCCGGGCCTCGATCAGCCCGTCGGTGTACAGCACGAGCAACCCACCGGGAATCAGCGGGAGTTCCTCGGTTCCGAAGTCGTGCGCGCCGGTGCCGAGCGGGGTGCCGGGCGGTCCCTGGAGGAAGGAGACCGCCCCTTCGGGGGTGACCACGGCGGGGGGCAGGTGGCCGGCGCGGGCGATCGTCCAGGTGCCGGTGGCCGGGGCGTGCACGGCGTACAGGCAGGTGGCCATGGTGTCCTCGCCGAGGTCGGCGACGACCGCGTCGAGGGAGCGCAGCATCTCGGTGGGCGGGATGTCGTGGCGGGCCAGGGTCCGCACGGCGGTGCGGAGCTGGCCCATGACGGCGGCGGCGTGGATGCCGTGTCCCATGACGTCGCCTATGACGAGCCCGGTGCGGCCGCCGGGCAGCTCGATCACGTCGAACCAGTCGCCGCCGACGTCGTGCGCGCTGGCGGGCAGGTAGCGGCCGGTGAGTTCGAGGCCGGTGACGGCGGGCAGGGCGCTGTTGGTGAGGCTGCGCTGGAGCGCGAGGGCGGCGGCGCGCTGGGTGGTGTAGAGCCGGGCGTTGTCGATGTTGAGCGCAGCCCGGGCGACGACCTCGTCGATGAGCACCGCGTCCTGGTCGTCGAAGGGTTCGCGGCTCCTGAGCCGGGTGACGGTGACGGCGCCGAGGACCTGGCCGCGGGCGACGAGCGGGACGGTCCGGGCGGAGCCGAAGCGGGTCGACAGGTAGGTGCGCAGCGACTCGGCGGCCTTGCCGGGGAAGAGGACCGGGATGTCCTCGTCGGTGAGGAAGGTGGGCCGGCCGTCGAGGACGAGCCGCTCGTACGCGGATCCGGCGGGCAGCTGGAAGGTCTGGCCGGGGCCGAGGAGCGGGCTCGGCGGCACCGGTTCGGGGAAGACGGCGGCGATCCGGCGCAGCACGCCCCGGGAGGAGGCGGCCGGGTCGTCGGGCTCCAGGACGGACTCCAGCATCTGCACGTCGGCGGAGTCGCAGAGCTGCGGGACGAGGAAGCGGACGACCTCCTCGCCGGTCTGCCGCAGGTCGAGGGTGGTGCCGATGCGCGCCCCGGCCTCGGAGAGCAGCGCGAAGCGGTGCCGGGCCCGTTCGACCTCCAGGTGCGCCTCCTGGCTCTCGGTGATGTCGACGAGCGAGGCGATGAGCCCGAGCGGGCGCCCGGACCGCCCGGTGTCGGCGGCGCCGTCGGCGTGCGCGACTCCGTCGGCGTGGGCGGCGGCCGCGCCGGAGGCGGCGGTGCGGGGGGTGACGGTGCCGGGCGTGGGAGCGCCCGACTGGCCGAAACGGGTGCCGCGGTCGACGAGGGGCGCGTAGGAGCAGGACCAGATGTGGTCGCGGTCGGGGTCGGCGGGGGTGCGGCCGACCCGGCGGGCGTCGATGACGGGCGTACGGGAGTCGAGGACCTGCCGCATCAGGGACTCCAGCGAGGCCGCGTTGACGCCGGGCACCACCTCGGTGAGGCGGCGGCCGACGTGTTCGGCGGCGCTGACCCCGTTCATCCGGGCGAGGGCGTCGTTGACCCGCAGGAAGCGCAGGTCCGGACCGAGCAGGGCGAGCCCTATGGGCGACTGGGTGAAGAGGCTCTCCATCGCGGCGAGGTTCTCCCGCATCCGCAGGACCTCGGAGGTCTCCACGGCGATGAGCATGGCCCCGGGGCGGCCGGTGGGGTCGGCGGCGGGCACGATCCACATCTCCATGGGGACCGTGTGCCCGTCGCGGTGGCGGACCGGCAGGGTGCCGACCATGGTCTCGCCGGCCTGGACCCGACGGGTGAGCCGGTCCGCGAGCTCCCGGTTGGCGTCCGGCACCAGGAGGGGTGTGGCGGGCAGGCCGAGGACGTGCTCTGGGCGGTGGCCCAGGAGGTCCTGGGCGGCGAGCGACCACTCGACGATCCGCCCCTCGGCGTCCTCGCGCCACAGGGCGATCGGCAGCAGTTCCCGGAGCACGCCCGCGTCCCCGACGGCCGCTCGCGGCGGCTGCGGAACCCTGCTCGGTGACGACTGATGAGCGTCCACGCATCGACCTACGCATCGGCCTGGCCCCGGGGGGCAATCCCTACCGAATCACCCTAGCCGAGGTGCCGTCGGGGGGCTTGCGCGGCGCAGCCGTTCGGCTGCGCACCGCTGGTCGGGCGGGGCCGGGGCGCAGGTCGCGCGCGGCGGGCGTCAGAAGGCGAAGACGGCTCCGGTGCGGGCGTTCAGCTCGCAGGTGTTGCCGTACTGGCGGGCGAAGGAGACCGGCCGGCCGTGCCAGACGCCCTCGGCGCGGACCTCGACGGGGTCGTAGAGGAGGGTGCACGCGGTGTCGGAGTCGCGCTCGACGCGGCCCTGGGTGGCGTCCAGGTCGGCGCAGGCGGCCTCGGCCCGGGGGTGGTCGCCGCCGGCCGGGTCGCAGTGGAGCGTCACGGTGCGCGCCGCGGGCGCGGCCGCGGTGGGGAGGTCGGGCGACAGGGCCGTGGTGGTGGGCGCGGGTCCGGTGACGGTGAGCCGGACGGCCGTGGCGGCGGGCTCGGCCGTACGGTCGGGGGCGCCGGGGGCGGTGATCTCGGGGGCCGTGGCCCCGGGCGCGGGCGCGCCGGGCGCGGGGGCTGCGGGGGCGGTGGCTCCGGAGGCGGTGGCTCCGGCCGTGGGGGCGGCGAGGAAGAGGGCGGCCAGCAGGGCGGCCGGGAGGTGCGTGTTCATGCCCGGTCAACGATCCGCGGGGACCGGCGGTCACCGCCGGGCGGGGGGCCCGGGGTGGCGGGGGTGCTCACGGTGGTGGCGAGGACTCGCCGCGCCGGGGGCGTCCCGGCGGCGTGAAGTCGCCGCGGGCGGTACCAGGCGGGCGGGGCGGCGCGAGGTGGCGGAATGGCTGGTTCCGGCAGGTCGGCAAGGACCTGGACCTTGATCCGCAAGGGTTCCGGGAGTTCCCGGCGAGGGCCGGACGGCCGGATTCCGCCGGTGGTCACGTAAACGGGCCATCGGTTGCACACGGAGTGATCGTCGCTGGTCGCGTGCGTCTGGCGCCCTCCCGTACGCCCTGGTGAAGGTGATCTTCCGGAGCGCACCCTGGTCCACGGGAACGCGAACGGGAGGGGTGGCACGTGGAGCGGGGCAGGGGCGGGGTGACGGACGGGCACGGCGGCGGCACCGACGTCTGCGTGGTGGGGGCCGGTCCGGTCGGGCTGACGCTGGCCATCGGGCTGCGCCGGCTCGGCCTCGGGGTCCGGGTCGTCGACCGGGCGCCCGAGACGAAGCGGGAGGCCCGGGCGCTGGTGCTGTGGGCGCGGGCCCGGGAGGCACTGGACGCGCTGGGCGTCGGCACGGTCCTGGACGCGCACGGGGTGGAGCTGGGCGCGGTGACCGTGCACGCCCGGGGCCGGCCGCTGGGCGAGCTGACCACCGGCTGGGCGCGCTCCGCCTTCGCCCGCCCGCTCAACGTCGAGCAGCACGTCATCGAGCGGCTGCTGACGGAGGAGCTGGCCCGGCTCGGCACCCGCGTGGAGTGGAACGCCGAGGTCACGGACGTGAAGGTGCACGACGACCGGGCCGAGTACACCCTGCGGCACCGGGACGGACGGGTCGAGTCAAGCTCCGCGCCGTGGATCGTGGGCTGCGAGGGCACCCGCAGCGTGGTGCGGGACCGGCTCGGGATCCCCTTCGAGGGCCGCCGCCGCACCGGCCTCCAGGTCGTCCAGGGCAACGCCGTGCCCACCTGGCCGCTGGGCGAGGAGCCGGGCCGCGGGCACATCTTCCTGGCCCCGCGCAGGGCGCTGCTCGTCTTCCCGCTGCCCGACGGCGGCTACCGCTTCTTCTGCTTCCGCGACGACCCCGACCCCGCGCTCGGCGCGCCCCCGACCCTCGACGAGCTGCGCGACCTGGTCGCCGAGACCGCCCGCATGCCCGGGCTGCGGCTCGCCCCCGCGCCGTCCCGCTGGCTCAACCGCGCCCGGTTCAGCGACCGGGTCGCCGCCCGGCTCCGCAGCGGACGCGGTCTGCTCGCCGGGGACGCGGCGCACGCCTGGGCGCCGGTCGGCGGCCACGGCATGAACGTGGGCGTCCTCGGCGCCCACAACCTCGCCTGGAAGCTCGCGGCCGTGCACCGGGGCGAGGCCGGGGCCGCGCTGCTCGACACGTACGACGCGGAACAGCGGCTGCTGGCGCTGCGGTACATCCGGGAGATGCGGTTCAACTTCATGGAGCTGCCGCTGCCGCCGCTCGGGCACCGGGCCTTCACCGCGACGGTGCCCGCCGCGCTGGCCAGGACCGGCTTCCAGCGCCGGCTCGACCTGCGGCTGAGCGATCTGCGGCGCCACCACCGCGACAGCCCGCTCTCGGTGCACGCGCCCGGGCCCGGGCGGGACTCCGGCGCGCGGGCCGGCGACCGGATGCCGGACGCCTCGGTGGTCCCGACGGAGCCCGGTCCCGGCGCGGGACGCCCCGGGGAGGCCGTGCGGCTGCACCGGCTGCTCGCGTACGGGACCTGGACGCTGGTGCTGCACGCCGCCCGGGGCGACGCCGTCACCCTCGGGGCCCTGCGCGCGGCCTGCGCCTGCGTGCCCGTCCCCGTACGGCTGCTGCCCGTGACGCCCGCCGACCGGGCGGCCGGCGCCGCCCTCGGGGATCCGGCGGAGCTGCGGCTCGTGCGGCCGGACGGGTACGTGGGGCTCGTGGCCCCGCTGGGCCGCGTCGACCGGCTGCGGGAGTACCTGGCGACGCTCGGCGCGGGGACGAGAGCCGCCGCGCGCCCCTGAGCGCCCGTCACCCCGGTGCCGGCCACGGCCGGCGCCCGCCCGTCCCTCTCGTCCCAGACCGCGCACCGAACCGATCGGGAGTCGGATCCTGATGCCCACCAGCCCTGTCTCCGCCACCCCGTGGCACCCGGAGTCCCGCCCGCCCGTCCCTCCCTCCCCGCCGCCGCCCGTGCCGTCCGGGCGCCGCCGTCCGCGTCCGGGCGGCACCGTGACCGTGGTGGGGGCCGGGATGGCCGGGCTCGTCGCCGCCTACGAGCTGGAGCGGCTCGGCTTCCGGGTCGAGGTGCTCGAAGGCAGCCTGCGGCTCGGCGGGCGGGTGCACACCCACCGCTTCGGGGCGCAGGAGGGCGCCCCGTTCGTGGAGCTGGGCGCGATGCGGGTCCCGACCGCGCACCACCGGACGATGGGGTACGTCGCCCACCTCGGGCTCGCGGACCAGCTGCGGCCGTTCCGCACGCTCCTCTCGGAGGAGAACGCCTTCCTGGCCACCGGCGGCGGGCACGTCCGGCTGCGGGACGCGCCGCGCGCCCTGGTGTCCGAGGTGCGGTCCTCGCTGGGTCTCGCCGGGTTCCGGGAGGAGACGGTCGTGTTCGGCGCCTGGCTGGCGGCGGTCGTCGACGCCGTCGCCCCGCCCGCGCTGCGGGACGGGCTCCGCGCCGATCTGGGCGGGCGGCTGCTCGGCCTGGTGGACGAGATCGATCTGACGCCCCATCTGCGGGGCGGCGGCAAGGACCGGATCGACGTGCACGGCCTGTTCGCGGCCCACCCCGGGATCCGGGCCGGCTGCGGCAGCCGGCTCGACGGCTTCCTCGACGACATCCTGACCGAGACGAGTCCCCGGCTGGTCCGGCTCGCCTGCGGCATGGACCAGCTGGTGCAGCGGCTGGCCGCCCGGATCCGGGGGCCGATCTGGCTCGGCCAGCGGGCGACCGGCTTCGAGGTGGCCGCCGACCACGTGCGCGTGCGGCTCGGCGGCGCGGCGGCGGCGCGGGTCCGCCGCTGCGACTACGTGCTGTGCACCGTGCCGTTCTCGGTGCTGCGGTCCCTGCCGCTGGCGGGCTTCGACGCGGACAAGCTCGACGTCGTCCGCGAGGTCGTCTACTGCCCGGCCACCAAGGTCGCCGTGCACTGCCGGGAGCCGTTCTGGGAGCGGGAGGGCATCCGGGGCGGCGCCTCCTTCAGCGGCGGCCGGATCCGACAGACGTACTACCCGACCCCCGACCCGGCGGGCGGCGACGGTGCCGGGGATCCGGCGCTGGGCGCGGCGCTGCTGGCCAGTTACACGATCGGCGAGGACGCCGACGTGCTCGGCGGGATGCCGACGCCCGACCGGCACCGGGCCGTCGTCGAGGAGCTGGGCCGGATGCATCCGCAGCTGCTGCGGCGCGGGATGGTGCGCGGGGTCGCCAGCCTGGCCTGGGGCGACCATCCGTGGACGCGCGGCGGCTGCACCATCCGCTGGGGCGCGGACCCGGCGGGCCGGGAGGAGCAGCGGCTGCGGGCGCTGCGCCCGCAGGGCCGGATGTTCTTCGCCGGGGAGCACTGCGCGACCGAACCGGCCTGGATCGAGGGGGCGGTGGAGTCGGCCCTGGAGGCGGTGGAGCTGATCGCCCGGGAGGAACGGCGGCGCGACGGGCCCGCACGGGGCGGGGCGTGGGGCGCGGCGGTGCCGGCCGGGCTGGAGGCGGCATGAGCGTCTTCGACCTGCCCCGGGTGTACTTCGCCGGTACGGCCCTGACCCGGCTGCCCACCGGCCCCCGGTCCGGCCTGGTGGACCTGGCGACGAACACGGCGCTGCGCGGCGGCGACGGGGAGGCCCCGGCGGTGCCGTTCGGGGTGGCGGGCCCGGCAGCGGACTACCACGCGCACCTGGCGGAGCGGGCGGCGCGCGGCGGGCACTTCTCGGGGAACGGGCATCTGGTGTGGGAGGCCCGGGTCACCGGGGTGGAGCGGACCGCGGGGCGGGTGGACCGGTCGGATCCGCTGGTGGGCCGGTCGGTGGACCTGTGGGGCCATCACAACCCCTATCTGGGCACCACGGTGAACCGGGCGCGGGTCTTCGACGTCGATCCGGCGTCCGCGTGGACGACGACGCTGATGGGCGGCCGCTTCGCGTTCGGTCGGGAGGGCAGGTCGCACGACGCCGGCTATCTCTGCCTGGGCGGTCTGCGCGGCTTCATGCCGCCGCGCTGGCAGGGCTTGCGGCCGGTGGCGCGCTCGCTCCACCAGTGCGTGGCCGGGGCGGACGAGGGGCTGGACTGGCCGGCCGGGGCGGTGGACTCCCCCGCCGTGCGGGCGCTGCGCGCGGCCGTGGCGGAGCGGGACGGCGGGGCGCTGCTCGTGCAGTTCACCCTGGAGGCCCTGCCGGACGCAGAGGACCCGAAGGGCGCGGCGGACGCCGGGGACGCGCCGGGGCGGTGGCGGCTGGCGGGGGTCGTGGCGCCCTGGAGCCCCGGGGAGCCGCGCAGCCATCCGGCGGGCCGGCTGCTCGTCCCGTACGGGGCGGACGGCGGCGGCCCGGACGGACCGGGGCCGTGCACGGTGCGGCTCGGCCCGGCAGGGCTGGTGGTCAACGAGCCGTACGCGCGCGGGGGTTCGGACGGCGGTGATGGCGGGGGCCCGCTGGAGGTGCGGACGGCGGAGTCGGGTCTGACGGTCGCGGTGCTGCCGGCGGAGTTCCGGGGCGGGGCGGTGGCGACCGTGCCGGTGGCGTCGGAGGAGGCGGTGCGGCGGGCCGGGGAGGAGGGGCTGGTGGTGGTGCGGCCGGGGTCGGAGCGGGTCCTGCTGCGGGAGCGGGAGGCCGTGGTGCTCACCGACGAGGCGGCGCTGATCCTGGAGCATCCGGACGCCGAGCGGGGCGACGAGCACGCCGTCGAGGTGCCGGTGCGGAGCTTCCTGCGCGGGCGGCCGGGGCCGTGCGCGGCGGTGGAGGTCCGCCAGTACCCGAACCCGCGCGCCCTGCCGCTGGATCCGGCGGCGTCGGGGCCGCTCGCGCGGACCGGGGACGTCGAGGTCGTACGGCTGCGGGCCGGGCGGGCGGGTGACCGCGAGGCGTCCGGGGCGGGGGCGGTCGGGGCCGGCTGCCGGGTGGTCACGGACGCGGAGGGGCACGGCTGGTTCACCGTCTCCGGGGCGCGGGCGGGCACCGCGCGGCTGCTCCTCGCGACCGGGCCGGAGGACCTTCCGCCCGTCGACGCGGCGGCGCCCGGCTCGGCGGCCCGCTGCTACGACCACGACGACGCGCTCGGCTTCTGGGCGTGGGCGGGGACGGCCGCCGTGCGGGTGCTGCCCGACGACTGGCACCTGGACGCGGTCCTGCCGTCCGAGGTCGGCTTCGAGCTGCTGCACCGCGAGGTGTTCGCGTACTACGAGCAGTTGTTCCCGTTCATGCGGGACGAGGTGTTCAGCCTGGCGGACCGCTGCAAGGTGGAGACGTACGCGAAGCTGGTGTGGCAGATGTGCGATCCGGCGAACAAGGACCGCACCTACTACATGCCGCCGACCCGGGACCTGACCCTGCCCAAGGCCCGGCTCCTGCTGCAGTACCTGCGCTCCCTGAGCGCGGCCGGCGCGCTCCCGCACGCTCCGGCGGCCCCGGCGCCGCGCCGTGCGGCGGAGCCGCGCATCACCACCCGGGCCCAGTTGCGCGCCGCGCTGTGGCAGGCGGTCACGGTGGAGCTGGCGACCTCGCTCCAGTACCTCTACGCGGCCTACACGGTCCCGACGCACGGCACCGGGTTCGCGTACGTGCGCAGCGGGGTGTGGACGCCCCGGCAGCTCCGGCTGGCCTGCGGCGACGGCGGGGAGACGCTGGCGAAGGGCATCCGGGACAGCCTGCTCGACGTGGCCCGCGAGGAGATGATCCACTTCCTGGTCGTCAACAACGTCCTGATGGCGATGGGCGAGCCCTTCCACGTGCCGGCGATCGACTTCGGGACGCCGGGGCGGCTGCCGCTGCCGCTGGACTTCGCCCTGGAGCCGCTGCACCTGGGCAGTCTCCAGCGGTTCATCGCGATCGAGCGGCCGGAGCGGCTCGCGGGCGGCACGCCGGAGACGACGGGGGGCACCGGGGCGGGGGCGCCGTTCGGGTCGCCGAGCGAGCTGTACGCGGCGATCCGGGACGGGCTGACCCGGGTGCCCGACCTGTTCCTGGTGGAGCGGGGCCGGGGCGGCGGCGAGCACCACCTCTTCCTGGGCGCGGCCGTCGACTCCGTCCACCCGGACTACCAGCTGGAGGTGGACGACCTGTCGAGCGCGCTCTTCGCGATCGACTTCGTCACCGAGCAGGGCGAGGGCGGGGTGCTCGACGCGCCGGCCGACGGCGGCCCCTCGCACCACGAGACCTTCGTGCGGCTCGCCGAACTCCTCATGACCGAGCGGGCCGACGGGCCGCGGGGGCAGGGGGCGCCGTGGGAGCCCGCCCATCCCGCGCTGCGGAACCCGACGGCCGATCCCGCCCATCCGGGCCGGGCCGCGGTGCTCGACGCGCACGCCCGGCAGGTGCTGCGGCTGTTCAACCGCAGCTATTTCCTGATGCTCCAGCTGATGGTGCAGCACTTCGGGGAGAGCCCGGACGCGAGCCTGCGCCGCTCGCGGCTGATGAACGCCTCGATCGACGTGATGACCGGGATGATGCGGCCGCTCGCCGAACTCCTCGTCACGCTCGACTCGGGCTGGCGGGGGCGGACGGCGGGGCCCTCCTTCGAGCTGGAGGAACCACCGGTGCACATCGCCCGGCCCGACGTGGCCCGGCGCGGTTTCGCCATGCGGTTCCGGCATCTGGCGGCGATGGCCCGGGAGTGCCCGGGCGTCCCGGACCGGGTGCCGGAGCTGATGGCCTGGTACGCGGAGTACTTCGCGGCGGAGGGGAGGAGTTGAGCCGATGGCGGTGGTGACGGAGGACGCCGTCCGCGCGGGAGCGGACGGGCCGGAGGAGGAGACGGACGTCCTGATCGTGGGCGGCGGACCGGTGGGGCTCGCGCTGGGCCTCGATCTGGCCCGGCGCGGGGTGGACTTCGCGCTGGTGGAGGCCGGGGACGGACGGATCACCCACCCCAAGGTGTCCACGGTGGGGCCGAGGGCGATGGAGCTGTTCCGACGCTGGGGCGTGGCGGACGCGATCCGGGACGCGGGCTGGCCGCCCGGGCACACCCTGGACATCGCCTGGGTGACGGCGGTCGGCGGGCACGAGCTGCACCGGCTGCGGTTCGGGACCGCCGCGCGCCGGCCCCCGCCCGCGTACACCCCCGAGCCGGAGGCGATCTGCCCCCAGCACTGGCTCGTGCCGTTGCTGACGCGGCGGCTCGGCGTACGGCCCGAGGGCCCGGTGCGGCTCGGCACCCGGCTGACCGGCTTCGCCCGGACGCCCGACGGGGTGCGGGCCTCGCTGCGGGACGCGGCGGGGCTACGGACGGTGCTGCGCGCCCGGTATCTGGTGGGCTGCGACGGGGCGGCCTCGCCGGTCCGGAAGGCGTGCGGGATCGCGGCGCCGGAGCGGCACGCCACCCGCACCCTGCGGAACGTCCTCTTCCGGGCGCCGGGCCTCGCCGACCGCCTCGGCGGGCGGGCGGCGCTCGTGCACTTCGTCACCGAACCGGGCGGGCTGCGCTATCCGTTGCGCGCCATGGACGGCCTCGACCTGTACCGGCTGACCTGCCCGCCGGGGCCGGCCGACGCGCTGCGGGTGGTCCGGCGGGCGCTCGCCGTGGACGTGCCGGTGGAGGTCCTGTCGGACACCGAGTGGCACCTCACCCACCGGGTCGCCGCCCGCTACCGGGACGGCCGGGTGCTGCTGGCCGGCGACGCCGCCCACACCCTGTCCCCCTCGGGCGGCTTCGGTCTCGCCACCGGGATCGGCGACGCGGCCGACCTCGGCTGGAAGCTCGCCGCCGAACTGGCCGGCTGGGCGGGGCCGGACCTGCTCGACTCCTACGAGACCGAGCGGCGCCCGGTCGCCGTGGCCGGCCTGGAGGAGAGCCACCGCAATCTGCGCCGCACCCTGGACCGGGGGCTCGCGCCGACGCTCCTGGAGGACTCGCCGCGCGGCGCGGAGGCCCGCGCCGCGCTCGGGCGCCAGATCGCCGCCTCGGACCCGGCGCGGGAGTTCGACGCGCCCGACGCCCACTTCGCGCACCGGTACCGGTCGCCGGTGATCGCGGAGGACGTGCGCGCCGGAACCGTCGCCGCGCCCGGCGGCCCGGACGGCGCCGACGAGCCGGTGTGGCACCGGGCGGCCGTGCCGGGCGGGCGGGCGCCGCACGCGTGGCTGGCGCCCGGTCGGTCCACGCTCGACCTGTTCGGCCCCGCGTTCGTCCTGTTGCGGCTGGGACCGGACAGCCCGGAGGGGCTGGAACGGGCCTTCGCCGAGCGGCGGACGCCGTTGCGGGTGTGGGAGCCGCCGCCCGGCGGCGCGGTGGCGCGGCGGTACGGCCACCCGTACGTGCTGGTCCGCCCGGACGGCCATGTGGCCTGGCGGGGAGACCGGCCGCCCGCCGATCCCGGCGGGCTCGCGGACCTGGTGCGCGGGGCCGGAGCGGGAGGGGGTGGGTGATGGGCGCGGACGAGCTGCCGCCGTTCGACCCCGGGCGGCTGGACCTGGCCGATCCGTACCCCGTCTACCGCCGCTACCGGGAGCGGGACCCCGTCCACGCGGTACGGCCGTCCGGCGGCGGGCCCAGGTCCGGGTCCGGGTCCGGGTCCACCACGTGGTACCTCTTCCGGTACGCGGAGGCGGCCCGGGTGCTGGCGGAGCGCGGGTACCGGCGCCGGTCACCGCTGGACGGGCGCGCGGCGCCCGTCCCGGAGGGGTACGAGACCCTGCGGAGGGTCGTCGAGAACTGGCTGGTCTTCCTCGATCCGCCGCTCCACACCAGGCTGCGGGCCCGGGTGGGGCCGCCGCTCGGGACGGGGGCCGTGGCCGGGCTGCGGCCCGCCGTGCGGGCGATCGCGGAGCAGCTGGCCGACCCGCTCGCCACGCGGTCCCCCGTCGATCTGGTCCAGGGGTTCGCGGCGCCGTTCCCGCTGCTCGTCATCGCCCGGGTGCTCGGGGTGGAGCCGGGGCTGTGGCCGTGGTTCCGGGAGCGGGCGCTGGCGCTCCAGGAGGCGGGCGGCACGCGCGGCGACCGCTCGCCGGCCGGGCTGGCCCGCGCCGACCTGGCGGCCGGGGAGCTGGAGCGGTACTTCACGGCGGAGCTGAGGGCCCGGCAGGCCGCCGGCGGGGCGCCGTACGACCTGATGGGAGCCCTCTCCGGGGCCGCGCGCGAGGACCCCTCGCTCACCACGGGCGTCCTCGCGGCCACCTGCGTCCATCTGCTGACGGCGGGGCACGAGACGACGACCGGGCTGCTCGGGAAGGCGGTCCTGGCCCTCCTCGCGCGGCCCGGGACGGCGGCCGACCTCCGGGCCGAGCCGGGGCTCCTGCCGGGCGCGGTGGACGAGTTCCTGCGCTTCGACCCGCCGGTCCAGATGGTGACCCGCTGGGCGTGGCGGGAGACGGAGCTCGCCGGACGGCGGATCCGGCGCGGCGACCGGCTGGTGGCGGTGCTCGGCTCCGCCCACCGGGACCCGGCGCGCTTCGCCGACCCGGACGTCCTCGACGTCCGGCGCACCACCGGCCGGCACTGCGCCTTCGGGCTCGGCGCCCACTACTGCGCGGGCGCGGCGCTCGCCCGGCTGGAGGCGGAGACCGGACTGGCGGTGCTGCTCGACCGGTTGCCGCTGCTCCGGCCGGACGCCCGCCCGCTCGTCGAGGTGGAGTACGCCCCGGACTGGGTCTTCCACGGCCCGACCCGGCTGGTGCTGCGGGCCCGGGACGCGCGGGCCGCGTGACGGACGCCGAAGGGGCGGGAACGATCTCCACCCGCCCCGCGTTATACCCCCCACGGGTATGACGAGGAGGAGCCATGACCACGACCACGACCAGCGCCACCACCCGCCGACTGCCGGCGCTCACCCCCGACCGGGCCCAGGGCCGGGCCCGGGAACTGCTCGCGGACATCGTCGAACGGCACGGCTCGGCTGGCGAGATGGTGTCCACGATGGCCAACTCGCCCGCACTGATCGAGGGTTACCTCAGCCTCTCGCGGGCCATGAAGCGGGTGAAGATCCCGCGCGCGCTGAGCGAGAAGCTGTCGCTCGCGGTCCAGGAGTGGATCGGCTGCGGCACCTGCCGCGAGGCGCACGAGGCCGCGGGCCGGGCGGCCGGACTGAGCGAGTCGGACATCGCGCTGGCCCGGCAGGGCACCTCCACCGATCCGCGCGAGGCCGCCCTCATCGGCCTCGCCCTCAAGGTCCTCGCCGAACCGAGTGCGCTCGGCGACGCGGACGTCGCCGAGGTGCGGGCCCACGGCTGGAGCGACCGGGTCGTCGCCGAGGTGGTCGGGGTCGTCAGCCTCAACCTGCTCACGGGCGCCTTCAACCTCCTCGCCGGCATCCAGCCGGACGCCGCCGAGGAGGACGGGGCGGCGGAGGACGGGTCATCGGAGGGCGGGGCGGCGGAGGGCTAGACCGGCGGCCGCAGCTCCTTCTCCATCAGCGTGAAGGACTTCGGCGGGCCGCCGGGCTGCGGCTTGCCGTCCTTGCGGCCGACCGCGCGGTAACCGGCCCGCTCGTAGTAGGCGGTGAGCTTCGCGTTGGTCGTCAGGCAGTCCAGCCGCAGGCGGGTCCGGCCCGCCTCGGCCGCGCGCTGCTCCGCCGCGGCCAGCAGCAGCCGTCCGGTCCCGGGCGGGGCCGTCCGGTCCACCATGAGCCGGTGGACGTATCCGGCGACGGGCGGCTGCGGCCCCCAGGCGGCCTCGTCCTCCCACCACAGCTCCCAGGCGCCCGCGACCCGCCCGCCGGTCTCCGCGAGCCAGACCTCGCCGCGCCCCATGATCCGGCGGAAGTGGTCCTCGTCCAGTTCGCCGGGGCGCCACTGGCCGGTGATGCCCCGGGAGAGCATCCAGCGGGCCGCGTCGTCGCGGAGCCGTACGAGGGTGGCGAGGTCGGCCTCGCCGGCCGGGCGGTGACGGAGTGCGGTCATGCGCCCGATCCTCGCACCCCGCCCGCCGGTGCCGTCGGTGCCGTCGGTGCGATCGGCGCGGTGAAGGCGACGGCGGCGGCCGGGGCGGTCACCTCGGCGTCGGAGCCGAGGGCGTAGGCGGCGACGCGGGAGACCACCGCCGCGGGCACGGCGTCGGCGACGCCGGGGACGGCCGGGCAGTCCTGGGTGGCGTGGGCGTCGTACGGGACCACGACCCGGTAGCCGAGGTCCAGCGCCGTGCGGGCGGTGGCCTGGACGCACATCTCCGACATCACCCCGCAGACGGCGACCGCCCGGCTGCCGTGCCCGGCCAGCAGGGCGCCGAGTCCGGTCTCCTCGAAGCCGTCGTCGTACGGCTTGCGGACCACGGCCTCGGCCGGGCCGGGCACCACCGGGTGGTGCAACTCCCAGCCGGGGGTGTGCGGCTCGTCCTCCGCGCCCGGCGGCCCGTCGTTCTGGAGGTGGACGACGAGCGCGCCGGCGGCACGGGCGCGGGCGAGCAGCGCGGCGGTGCGGTCGACGAGGCGTGCGGCGTCGGGCACGGCGGTGTCGCCGGTGACGAAGGCGGACTGGACGTCGACGACGATGAGGGTGTCGACGGGCGGGAGGGTCTGCGCGGTCATCCGGGCATCATCACGCGCCCGCACCCGACGGTTCCACGGGGTTTCCGGCGGGGCGCCGAACGTAGGCCCGTGCCCCGTCCGCGGACCTCGACCGGCACGAAGGAGGGGTCGGCGAGCCAGCCCGAAGGGTCGCCTCCCCTCCCCGATGAGCCACGTCGGGCGTCAGACGGGGTGCTCCGCCCGCGCGCGCGGACCGGAGAGCAGCGGCGGCGCGGGCAGCGGGCGCAGCGCGGGCTCGGGGCGCAGCAGGTCGTCGAGGCCGGTGAGCCGGACCAGGCGGAGGATCCACGGCTGGTCGCAGACGAGCTGCCAGTGCGCCCCGCGCTCCCGAGCGCTCCGGGCGCAGTGGGCGAGCAGGCCGAGGCCGGTGGCGTCGCAGAAGGCGAGCGGACGGATGTCGACGGCGAGCGCGTCGGCCTCGCGGACGAGGGCGTCGAGTTCGGGCCGCAGGTGGCGGACGAGGACGAGGTCCAGTTCGCCGCTGAGGACGGCGACGGTCAGTGCACCGGCCGAGCGGACGGCGAGGTGCGGGTCGTGACGGGGGATCAGCTGCATCGGACGCTCCCCAGGGTGGGTCCAGTGTCAGGTCGAGCGTGGCCGGAGCCATGGCGGGAGGGACGTTTCGCCTCGGCCTCAGTCACCTGATCCAGTGAATGTGCGTCCAAAGGTTTGTCGGACGGCCGTACGAGGGATCGGCCGGCCGCTCGCCGAGCAGCGCGCCCGTCCCGCTGCACGGGGACGGCCCGCCCCCTCCCCCGAGGGGGCGGGCCGTCCGGCCGGGTGACCGCTGGGGCGGCGCCCCCACACACCCCGCCC
>NZ_JBHYKM010000056.1:21389-32302 GCF_042741435.1 Streptomyces sp. NPDC058955
CTAGGGCCGGCCCGCGCGCCGCCCCGCGCCCCCGCCCCGGCCCCGGGGCCCCCCCCCCCCCCCCCCCCGGGGGGGGGGCCCGTCCGGCCGGGTCAGCTCTGGGCCGACGCCCCGAACCAGCGCTCCAGCCGCTCGCGCAGCTCCCACGGGTCGTCGCCGGCCCAGACCACGTGTCCGTCCGGACGCAGCAGCGCCGCCGGCACACCGGGCTCGTCGCCGGCGGGCACGACGACCTCCACCCGGTCCTCCCAGCCCGCCACCGAGAGCGTCCCCGTCCGGTCGAGCAGCAGTCCGCGCCCGGCGCGCGCCGCCTCGTAGAGGCGCCCCTCCTTCAGTGGCACGTCGCGCAGCCGACGGCCGACCAGGGCCGGGTCGCCGTCCTCCGCGTAGCCGTAGCGGATGTCGATCGCGGTGAGCTTCCCGATCAGGTGCCGGTTGACCTCGTCGAAGTCCATCAGCTCCGCGAGCAGCCGGCGCACCGCCCGCGCCCCCGGCTCCTCGGACATCAGCTCCATCTGGGCGCGGGTGTTGTCGAGCACGGCGGCGGCGACCGGGTGGCGCTCGGAGTGGTACGTGTCGAGCAGCCCCTCGGGTGCCCAGCCCAGCACCTCGGCGGCCAGCTTCCAGCCGAGGTTGAAGGCGTCCTGCACCCCGAGGTTGAGGCCCTGGCCGCCGGTCGGCGGATGGATGTGGGCGGCGTCGCCGGCGAGCAGCACCCGGCCCTCGCGGTACCGCTCCGCCTGCCGGGTGCCGTCGCCGAAGCGGGACGTCCAGCGGGGCTCGTGGATCCCGAAGTCGGTGCCGCCGACGGCGGTCAGACGCTCCCTCAGCTCGTCGAGGGTCGGCGCGGAGCGGTCGGCGGAGAGCCCGGCGGCGGGCACGACGAAGCGGAAGAGCCCGTCGCCGAGCGGCATCACGCCGTACCGCATCTGCGTCTTGCGGACCTCGGCCACCACGGGGACGACCTCCTCCCACGGGACCCCGATCCGCGCCTCCGCGATGAGCGTCTCGTGCCGGGCGGGCAGCCCGGGGAAGCCGATCCCGGTCAGGGCGCGGACGGTGCTGCGGCCGCCGTCGCAGCCGACCAGCCAGCGGGCCCGCAGCCGCGTCCCGTCGGCCAGCTCCGCTGTCACGCCCTCCGCGTCCTGGTCGAGCCCGACCAGCTCCTGCCCCCGTCGCAGTTCCACGCCCCGCTCGCGGGCGTGCTCGTCGAGCAGTTCCTCGGTGACGTTCTGCGGGATCCCAAGGACGTAGGAGTGGGCGGTGTCCAGGCCCTCGGGCCAGCTGGTGCCGAGCCCGGCGAAGAAGCCGCCGACCCGGTACTGCTGCCCGCGGGCGAGGAAGCGGTCGAGGAGCCCGCGCTGGTCCATCACCTCGATGCTGCGGACGTGCAGCCCGAGCGCCCGGCTGTGCCCGCTGGGCTCCGCCGCCTTCTCCAGGACGAGCGGCCGCAGGCCCCACAGGCGCAGCTCGGAGGCCAGCACGAGCCCGGTCGGCCCGCCGCCGATCACAAGGACATCGGCATCGAACATGTAGGCATTCCCCCATCGGTCTGTGCGGTACGAGCGCCGATTCTGCGCCAGGGACGGGGTCTTGCCGCAAGGCCCCCCATGCGCTATACGTTGAAGAGGGCGAGGAACCGGTGGTTCCCCGCCTTCGTCGTGTGCGGCGCCTTCCGCCGGGCTCCGGGGGTCAGCTCAGGTCGTACCGCATCAGGATCCGGGGGTGGCCGGAGAGCACCGAGGTGGTATCGGCGGCCCACACGAAGCCCGCGCGTTCGAAGTTCTTCCGCAGCCCGGGATACGCCATCGTCAGGTCGACCCGCGCGTCGCCGTTGTCCAGCGGGTACGCCTCCAGCGCCGGCGCCCCGTGCGCGCGGGCGAACTCGACCGCGCCCGCGATCAGGGCGTGGCTGACGCCCTTCTTGCGGTGCCCCGGGCGGACCCGGATGCACCAGAGCGACCAGACCGGCAGGTCGTCGACGTGCGGGATCTTCCGGTTGCGGGCGAACTGGGTCTCCGCGCGGGGGGCGACGGCGGCCCAGCCGGCCGGTTCGCCGTCGTCGTAGGCGAGGACGCCCGGTGGCGGCTCCTTGGCGCACAGGCCGGCGACGAACTCGCCCCTCTCCGGTTCGCGCAGTTCCTTGTTGAGCTTGGTCGGGATCCGGTAGCTCAGGCAGAAACACACGTTGGCGGTGGGCGACTTGGGGCCGATCACGGCGCGGACGTCCTCGTAGACGGAAGCCGGACGCACTTCGATGCTCATGCCTCCACCCTGGCACGGGCGCCGCCCCCGGCGCACGGGCGGCGCACGATGCTCCGTACGGAGGAAGCGCCTCCGGTTCAGGTGCGCAGCTCGCGCGCCTCGAAGCGGCCCTCGCCGAGGGCCAGGACGAAGGTGACCTGCTGTCCCTCGGAGAGGGCGCGGACGCCGTCCTCGACGTCCTCCGCCCGGAAGTAGACGGGTTCCTCGGATCCGACGGGCAGCACGAACCCGTAGCCGGCGCGGCGGTTGAAGGACTGCACGAATCCGGTGGTGCGGTTGTCCACGGCGACCTCCTTCGCTCCGGGCGCGCACGGCGCCCCACCGGATCTGTACCCCGTGCGGGGCGGCCCCGCCAGCCGGGCCGGGGCTCAGAAGACGGAGAGGCCGGTGATGGTGGTGAAGCGGTCGAGGGCGGCGACGCCGGCGACCGAGTTGCCCCGCTCGTCGAGGCCGGGGCTCCACACGCACAGGGTGCAGCGGCCGGGCACGACGGCGATGATGCCGCCGCCGACCCCGCTCTTGCCGGGGAGGCCCACCCGGTAGGCGAAGTCGCCGGCGGCGTCGTAGGTGCCGCAGGTGAGCATGACGGCGTTGATCTGCTTGGCCTGGCTGCGGGTGAGGAGCCGGCTGCCGTCGGCGCGGATGCCGTGCCGGGCGAGGAAGCCGGTGGCGACGGCGAGGTCGGCGCAGGACGCCTCGACCGAGCACTGCCGGAAGTACTCGCGCAGCAGCGTGGGGACGGGCGTGGTGATGTTGCCGTACGAGGCCATGAAGTGGGCGAGGGCCGCGTTGCGGTCGCCGTGCTCCGTCTCGGAGGCGGCCACGTCCCGGTCGAAGTCGAGGTCGTGGTTGCCGCTCTCGGCGCGCAGGAAGTCCCGCAGCACCCCGGAGGCGTCGCCGGTGAGCCGGTGCAGCCGGTCGGTGACGACGAGCGCGCCCGCGTTGATGAACGGGTTGCGGGGGATGCCCCGCTCGTACTCCAGCTGCACGAGGGAGTTGAAGGGGTTGCCGGAGGGTTCGCGGCCCACGTGCTCCCACAGCTCGTCGCCCTCCTTGGCGAGGGCGAGCGCGAGGCTGAAGACCTTGGTGACGGACTGGGTGGAGAAGGGCCGCTGCCACTCCCCCACGCCGTACACGCTGCCGTCCAGCTCGGCGACGGCCATCCCGAAGCGGTGCGGGTCGCCGGCCGCGAGCGCCGGGATGTAGTCGGCCGGGCGACCCCGGCCGGCCAGGGCCTCGATCTCCTCGGCGACGCGTTCGAGGACGGGCAGGAACGACTGCATCATGATCGTATTGTGCCGCGTCCGGCGGGGAGCGGTCCGGCGGCCCGGCCGTGGTCCGCTGTCGGTCCCGGGTGCCATGATCACCGGATCGATCCACCGCCCGTCCAGCAGCAGGGAGAGCACGCCGTGGCCGACAGCCCCTCCGCCCCGTTCCGGCTCCACCCGGGGGCCGCGGACTCCCCGGTCCTCCTCCACGTCCCGCACTCCGCGCGGGAGATACCGGCCGCGGTGCGGGACGGCATCGTCCTCGACGACGCCGCGCTCGGCCGCGAACTGGACCACATCACCGACGCCCACACCGCGGAGATCGCCGCCCGCGCCGCCACGGCGGCGGGGCGGACGCCCTGGCGGTTCGTGAACGGCCTCTCCCGGCTCGTGGTGGACCCCGAGCGGTTCCCGGACGAGCGGGAGGAGATGCTCGCCAGCGGCATGGGCGCGGTCTACACCCGGACCACCCACCGCGAGGAGCTGCGGCCGGCCGGCTTCGACGGACGGCCGCTGATCGAGCGGTACTTCGAGCCGTACGCGCGGGCCATGACCGAGGCCGTCGCCGGCCGGCTCGCCGCGACCGGGCGGGCGGTCGTCGTCGACGTCCACTCGTACCCGACCCGGGCCCTCCCGTACGAGCTGCACGGCGAGGGCCCGCGGCCGCCCGTCTGCCTGGGCACGGACCCCTTCCACACCCCGGGGTGGCTGCTGGACGCGGCCCGGGAGGCGTTCGCCGGGTTCGGCGGCACGGGGATCGACAGCCCCTTCGCGGGGACGTACGTGCCGCTGCGGCACTACGGGCGGGAGCCGGAGGTCAGCGCCCTGATGGTGGAGATCCGCCGGGACGTGTACATGGCCGAGCCGGGCGGCGCGGCCGGTCCCGGGCTCGGCGCCCTCGCGGACGCCCTGGCCGTGCTGGTCGACCGGGTGTCCGCGCGGGGCGCCTGAGCGGGCTCAGCCGGCGACGCGGGCCATCCACTCCTCCACCTCGGCGGAGGTGCGGGGCAGACCGGCCGAGAGGTTCTCGTGGCCCTCCTCGGTGACCAGCAGGTCGTCCTCGATGCGGACGCCGATGCCGCGCCACTCCTCGGGCACGGTCAGGTCGTCGGGCTGGAAGTAGAGACCCGGCTCGACGGTGAGGACCATGCCCGGCGCGAGGACGCCGTCGACGTACTCCTCGTTCCGCGCCGAGGCGCAGTCGTGCACGTCGAGGCCGAGCATGTGGCCGGTGCCGGCCATGGTGAAGCGGCGCTGGAGGCCGAGTTCGTACGCGCGGTCCACCGGGCCCTCGATGAAGCCCCACTCGACCAGCCGGGCCGCCAGGTGCCGCTGGGCGGCCTCGTGGAAGGCGCGGTAGGGGGCGCCGGGCTTCACGGCGTCGAAGCCGGCCTGCTGGGCCTCGTACACGGCGTCGTAGACCTGCCGCTGGACCGGGGTGAAGGTGCCCCTGATGGGGAGGGTGCGGGTGACGTCGGCGGTGTAGAGGGAGTGGGTCTCCACGCCGGCGTCGAAGAGCAGCAGCTCGCCGGGGCGGACCGGGCCGTCGTTGGCGGTCCAGTGCATGATCGTGGCGTGGTCGCCGGCGGCGCAGATGGAGCCGTAGCCGACCGAGTTGCCCTCCAGGCGGGCGCGGCGGAAGAAGGTGCCCTCGATCCACCGCTCGGAGGTGGCGACGGCGGTGGACAGGTCGCCGATGGCGTCGGTGAAGCCGCGGACGGTGGAGTCGACGGCCTTGCGGAGCTCGCCGACCTCCCAGGCGTCCTTGACCAGGCGCAGCTCGCTGAGGGTGTCCTCCAGCTCGGTGTCGCGCTCCTCGTCGGTGGTGACGGCCGCCTCCAGGGCGGGGTCGACGCCGCGGACGATCCGGGTGGGCACGCCGGCGCCGGCGGCCAGGTGCGCGGGCAGTTCGCGGACGTCGCGGCAGGGCAGTCCGAGGACGCGCTCGGCCTCGGCGAGGGAGAGCCGGCGGCCCATCCACAGCTCGGCGGTGTAGCCGATCCAGAAGGTGTCGTCGTCGCGGCCGTCGCGGGGCAGCACGTAACAGTGCTCGTCGTGGCCGCCGTCGGCGCGGGGCTCCAGGACGAGCGCGCAGTCGCGGGCCTGGTCGCCGGTCATGTGGACGTAGGCGGAGTGCGGGCGGAAGGGGTACGTGTCGTCGTTCGAGCGGACCTTGAGGTTGCCGGAGGGGACCACCAGGCGCTCGCCGGGGAACCGCGCGGAGAGCGCGGCCCGGCGGGCGGCGGCGTACGGCGCCTGCTCGGCCTGGACCAGGTCGTGCCGCTCGGTGTCGGCCCAGCCGGTCCGCATCAGCGCGGAGAGTTCCTCGGATACGCCGTCGTAGAGGCCGTTCTTGCGACCCTTCGCCACGTCGTGCTCCTTCGTCGTGAATGCCTCGTGGAACCGCCGGTCGTCGGCGGCTCACGGACCGTAGCCCGCCGCGCGGGCCGATGGGGCCCAGGAGTGCCAGTGGCACGGATCGGACACCGGGAGGGGCTGGGGGCGCCCAGAATGGGTGCCATGGCGAACGCGAGACTGGGCGAGGCCCTGCGGCTCCTGGGCCTCGGCGAGGGGGCGGCGCGGGTGTACCACGTGCTCCTGGAGCGGGCCCCGGCGCCGCTGGAGGCGATCGGCGCGGCGGCCGGGCTCGACGGGCCGGCGCTGGCGGAGGCGTACGGGGAGCTGGTCGACGCGGGGCTGGCGAGCGCGGCGGCGGCGGGCGCCGACACGGTGGCGCCGGTGCCGCCGGCGGCGGGCCTGGAGATCCTGGGCCGGCACCGGGCGGCGGAGCTGGACGAGTCCCGGATCACGGTGGGCGGCGCCTTCGAGGCGTTCCGGCGGCAGCGGCTCGCCGCGCACGACGACGACCTGGTGGAGGTGGTGACCGGGGCGGCGATCGGGCCCCGGCTGCGGCAGGCGTGGGCGAGCGCCCGGCAGCAGATCCGGCAGATGGACTCGCCGCCGTACCTGGTGATCCCCGGTTCGACCGAGGACGCGCTGGCGACGCTGGCCCGGGGCGTCACCCAGCGGGTGATCTACTCGCGGGCCTCGCTGGAGCAGCCGGGGCATCTGGAGGAGGCGATCGAGCCGGTGATCGCGGCGGGCGAGCAGGCCCGGGTGCTGCCCTCGGTGCCGGTGAAGCTGGTGATCATCGACGACGCGTACGCGCTGGTCTCGCTGTCGATCCGGGAGGCCGACGTGCACCACACGATGCTGGTGGTGCAGCCGTGCGGACTGCTCTCGGCGCTGGTGGCGCTCTTCGAGCAGTCCTGGCGGGACGCGCTGCCCTTCCACGGCCGCACCGCGCTCCCGGGCGGGCTCCGGCCGGCCGACCGTCGGCTGCTGTGGCTGCTGGCCGGGGGTGCGGCGGACGAGGTGATCGCCCGGGAGATCGGCGTCAGCCGCCGCACCCTCTTCCGCCGGATCCAGGTCCTGATGGCCCGGCTCGGCGCGACCAACCGCTTCCAGCTGGCGCTCCAGGCCCAGCGGCACGGCTGGCTCTGACCGCTCGGGTCAGGAGCCCAGGTGCTTGCGCAGGAAGGTGTACATCAGGGCCTTGTTGCGGGCCGCCTGCGCGTTGTCGGTGGCGCCCGCGTGCCCGCCGCCGGTGTTCTCGTGGAAGAGCACCGGGTGGCCCAGCTCGCGCAGCCGCGCCGCCGCCTTCCGCGCGTGGCCGGGGTGCACCCGGTCGTCGCGGGTGGAGGTGGTGAGCAGCACCGGCGGGTAGGAGGCGTCGGCGGTGAGCCGGTGGTACGGGGAGAGCTCGCGCAGGTGCGGCAGGTCGGCCTCGTCGTCGGGGTCGCCGTACTCGGCGATCCAGGAGGCGCCGGCCAGCAGCTTGTGGAAGCGGACCATGTCGAGCAGCGGCACCTGGCAGACGATCGCGCCGAACAGCTCCGGGTAGCGGGTGAGCATGGCGCCCATGAGCAGGCCGCCGTTGCTGCCGCCGGCCGCGCCGAGCCGTTCCGGGGTGGTGATGCCGCGGGCGACGAGGTCGCGGGCGACGGCCGCGAAGTCCTCGAAGGCCCGGTGCCGGTGGGCGCCGAGCGCGGCCTGGTGCCAGTCGGGGCCGTACTCGCCGCCGCCGCGGATGTTGGCGATGACGTACGTGCCGCCGGTCTCCAGCCAGCCGCGGCCGGTGAGGGCCGCGTACGACGGGGTGAGGGAGACCTCGAAGCCGCCGTAGCCGTAGAGGAGGGTGGGGCCGGGGCCCTGGGAGCGGTCGGGGCCGACGACGAAGTACGGGACGCGGGTCCCGTCCTCGGAGACGGCGAACGCCTGCTCGACGGAGAGTCCCGTGGTGTCGAAGCGGGCCGGGGCCTGGCGGAGGATCTCGGTGTCGCCGCCGATGGTGCCGCGGGTGAGCGTGGACGGCTGGAGGAAGCCGGAGACGTCGAGGAAGTACTCGTCGGAGACGTCCGGGTCGGTGTCGGTGACGGCGACCGCCGACAGCGGCGGGACGTCGGCGAGCGGGGCGCGCGACCAGCCGCCCTCCTCGCGCGGGGTGAGCACCTCGATGCGGGTGCTGACGTCCCGCATGGTCTCCAGGACGAGGTGGTGCCGGGTCCAGGAGTGGCCGGCGAGCGCGGTCCGCTCGTCCGGGGTGAAGAGGGCCTCGGCGGTGCGGTCGCCGGCCAGGAAGGCGTCGAAGTCGAAGGCGAGCAGGGCGCCGGCGGGGTGTCCGAGCCAGGGCGACTTGAGGGTGACGATCAGGTGCTTGCGGTGGGCGTAGACCTCGGCGTCCTCGGGGACCTCGATCTTCACGAGCCGGTCGTCGGCGGTGAGGAGGTGGGTCTCGCTGCGGAAGAAGTCGAGGGAGCGGCCGACGAAGGCGCGCTCGTAGCCGGGGGTGGCGTCGTGCCAGGCCCAGGCGGAGACGTCGGCGGGCGCGCCCTCGAAGACGGTGGGGGCCTCGGCGAGCGGGGTGCCGCGCCGCCAGCGGCGGACCGTGCGGGGGTAGCCGGCGTCGGTGAGCGAGCCGGGGCCGTGGTCGGTGCCGACGAAGACGGTGTCGGCGTCGATCCAGCCGATGCTGGTCTTGGCCTCGGGCACGGTGAAGCCGCCGTCCACGAAGGCGCGGGACTCCAGGTCGAACTCGCGGACCACGGTGGCGTCGCCGCCGTCGCGGGAGAGGCTGACGAGGGCCCGGTCGTGGGCGGGCCGCCGGACCCGGGCCCCGGCCCAGACCCACTTCTCGCCCTCGGCCTCGGCGAGCGCGTCCACGTCGAGGAGCGTCTCCCACTCGGGGGCGTCCTTGCGGTACTGCTCCAGGGTGGTGCGCCGCCACAGGCCCCGTACGTGCTCGGCGTCCTGCCAGAAGTTGTAGAGCCAGGGGCCTCGGCGGGTGGTGTACGGGATGCGGTCGACGGCGTCGAGCACCTCGCGCAGGCGGTCGGCGAAGGCGTCGAAGCCGGGCCCGGCGGCGAGCTCGGCCTCGGTCTCCGCGTTCCGCTCGGCCACCCAGGCGAGGGCGGCCTCGCCGTCGACGTCTTCCAGCCACAGGTACGGGTCGTCATGGTTCACGCGGGCCATTGTCCCCCGCCGCCCGGCGGCGGGGTCCGCTCAGTCGGCGATCTCCTTGTGCACCTGGGTCCCGTCGGCGTCGACGGCGAGGTAGCCCGTCGCGGAGTAGTCGTTGGTCCGGTAGACGAGGAGGGTGGGGCGGTCCTTGTTGAAGGACCAGCGCTCGGCGATCAGGTACCGGGAGGTGGGCGACTCGACCTTGAGCTCGCGGTCGGCGCGCTTCGCCAGCTCCGGCAGGTCGTCCCAGGGCATCGTGGTCGGGTCGAACGGCTGCTCGTCGGCGTCGGAGGCGCCGATGGTGCCGCCGACTCCCTGCCGGCTGACCTCGCCGTCCCGGTAGATGTACCGGTCGTAGGTCCTGGCGCCGGGCTTGGTGGGGATCTCGGCGACGACGTACTCCTCGTAGACGACCAGCTGCTTGACGGTGGACACACCGGTGGCGTCCTTGAAGGCGGCGACGGCGGTGCGGACGCCGGCCGGGGTGAGGTTCGAGCCGGCGGCGGGGGTCGTGGGAGCGGTGGTCGTCGGGGTGCCGGCGGACGTGCCGCCGGGTGAGGCGGTGCGGCCGGTCGATCCCGTCGATCCCGTCGATCCGGTCGAGCCGGTCGATCCGGTCGAGCCGGTCGAGCCGGTGGAGCCGGTCTGCTTGCCGTCGCCGGTGCCCAGGCCGAGGCCGCCGGTGCTGCCGCCGTCGCCGCCCTTCGGGAGGAACTGGCTGATGCCGAGGGCGAGCAGCGCCGCCGCGAGGACCAGGCCGCCGGTGAGCCTGGCGAGACGCCTGCGCCGGTCGGGGGCGCGGGCCGGAAGGGGCTGTCGGTGGGCCGGCGGGGCGTACGGGTGGGGCGGGGGTGCCGGGTACGCGACGGGGGTCGGCGGGCCGAAGCCCGGCGGCACGGCGTCGGCGGGGACGGCCGCCGCCTCGGCGAGGAGGCGTTCGAGTTCGGCGCCGTCGGGGCGCAGGGCGGGGTCGCGGACGAGGATCCGGTTCAGGACGGGGCCGAGCGCGCCGGAGCGGACCGGCGGCGGGATCGGGTCGTCGAGGACGGCGACGACGGTGGCGAGGCTGGTGGCGCGGCGCAGCGGGTGGTGTCCCTCGGTCGCCACGTACAGGAGCATGCCGAGCGACCACAGGTCGGAGGCCGGGTTGCCCTCCTCGCCGCGCACCCGCTCGGGGGCGATGAACTCGGCGGAGCCGATGAGGTCGCCGGAGGCGGTGAGCCGGGAGGTGGACTCGTCGAAGTCGGCGATGCCGAAGTCGGTGAGGACGGCGCCGCCTTCGGCGCGCAGCAGGACGTTGGCGGGTTTGACGTCGCGGTGCTGGATGCCGGCGGCGTGGGCGGCGCGGAGCGCGCCGAGGACCTGCCGGCCGAGGGCGATGGCCTCGGGGACGGGGAGCGGTCCGGCGGCGAGCCGGTCGGCGACGGAGCTCCCCTCGACGAGTTCCATGACGATCCACGGGGCGGAGCCGTCGGCGGGCTCGACGATGTGGTGGACCGTCACGACGTGCGGGTGGGAGAGGCGGGCGAGCGCGCGGGCCTCGCGGACCGCCCGGGCCCTCAGTTGGGCCGTCAGGCCGGGGTGGGCCTCTTCGGCGGCCGGGTCCGGCGGGCGGACCTCCTTGAGGGCGACGTCCCGGTCGAGGGCGATGTCGCGGGCCCGCCAGACGGTGCCCATGCCGCCGCTGCCCAGCCGGGAGATCAGCCGGAACCGTCCGTCGACGAGAGGTCTGCCGTCGTCGTCACTCGTGCTCATGGGCCGTCATCGTAGGCGGTCGGGGTGACAGCCCCGGGGCCCGGGCGGCGGGGGCGCGCGGGGCGCCCGGGGGGCGCGCGGGGGGTGGGGTGGGAGCGCGTGCGC
>NZ_JBHYKM010000056.1:32312-42363 GCF_042741435.1 Streptomyces sp. NPDC058955
CCTCCTTCTTTTTTTTATATCATCACCTGGGTGGGGGGGGGGGGGCCCCCCCCGGGGGCCGGGGCGCCCCCGGGCGCGCCCCCCCGGGGCCGGGCGGGTCAGGGCTTCATCTCGTAGGCGCCGGAGAGGGCTTCGACGCGGGCCCAGACGCGGGCGGTGCGGGCCTCGTCGACGGCGGGGCGGCGGACCGCGCCGAGCGCCCAGGTCTGCTGCGCCTCGGTGGCGGAGTCCTTGCCGTGGAGTTCGACGGCGTAGCCGGAGAAGTCGCGGACGAGGACGGCGAACAGCTCGTCGAGGACGTCGTCGTCGAGGCCGGTGAGGGCGGCCTGCTCCAGGACGAGCTGGGCGTGGACGACGAGCGCGAAGAGCTGGCCGACGGCGAGGAGCAGGTCGAGGTCGCGGCTCTGGGCCTCGTCGGGGGCGGCGGTGCGGACGAAGTCGCAGAGGGCGTCGGCCTGTTCGCGGAAGCGGGCGACGTTCGGGAGCCGGTCGTACGCGTCGAAGGCGGGCCGCCAGTCGTGGAAGCGGACGGAGCCGAGGCCGCGGGCGGGGCCCTGGCGGAAGAGGAAGGCGTCGTCGGCGGCGTCGAGGCGGGTGGGGACGGCCGGCTGGTCGACCGGGTCCAGGAGGTGGTTGCGGAGGAACTTGAGGATGAGGGCGAGGTTGACGTGGACCGTGCCCTCCAGCTTGGGCAGGCCGCGGATCTCGACGGCCGCCTGGGCGAAGTAGTTGTCCTTCTCGAAGCCCTTGGCGGCGATGACGTCCCACATGAGGTCGATGACCTTCTCGCCCTCGGTGGTCACCTTCATCTTCGTCATGGGGTTGAAGAGGAGGTAGCGGCGGTCGTCGGGGCCGGCGGTGCGGAAGTAGTCGACGGCGCGGTCGCTGAAGAGCTTCATGCCGGCCAGCCGGACGTAGGCGTCGGTGAGTTCGCGGCGCACGTGCGGGAAGGCGGTGACGGGGCGGCCGTAGAGGACGCGGTTCTGCGCGTGGGTGACGGCCTCGTACATCGCGTGCTCGCAGATGCCGATGGAGGCGGTGCAGAGGTTGAACTTGCCGACGTTGACCGTGTTGAGGGCGGCGTCGAAGGCGGCGCGGCCGGTGTGCAGGACGTCCTCGGCGGCGACCGGGTACTCCTCCAGGCGGAACTCGCTGACGAACTTGGAGGAGTCGACGACGTTCTTCACCAGGTGGTAGGCCGGGTGGCGGCTGTCGGCGGCGAAGAAGACGTAGCCGTCGGGGCCCTCGACGTCGGTGCGGCGGCCGAAGACGGAGACGAGGCCCGCCTTGTTGCCGTTGCCGATGTAGTACTTGGAGCCGGTGGCGCGGAAGCCGCCCTCGCCGTCGGGCGTGAGCAGCATGTCGGTGGAGTAGATGTCGGCGCCGTGCGTCTTCTCGGAGAGGCCGAAGGCGAACACCTCGCCCTGGTCGAGGAGTTCGGCGGCGCGGGCGCGGGCGGCGGCGTTGTCGCTCTGCCAGACCGGGCCGAGGCCGAGGATGGTGACCTGCCAGGCGTACCAGTAGTCGAGGCCGTAGAAGCCGAGGATCTCGTTGAGGGCGGCGATGCGGGCGGTGTCCCAGCGCTTGTCGGCGTGGCCGCCGGCCTCGGTCGCCGGCGTCAGGAAGGTGGCGAAGAGCCCTTCCTTCGCAGCGAAGGCGAGGAAGTCGCCGAGCCAGGCGCGGGTGCGGTAGTCCTCGATGATCCGGCGCTTGCCGCGCTCCTCGAACCAGTCGACGGTGGCGCGCAGCAGCCGGCGGGTCTCGGGGTCGAAGTGCGCGGGGTCGTAGGTGCGCGGGTTGAACAGCAGCGCGTCGGTCATGGGGTACCGCCTTGGGTGCGAGGGGTGGATGAGGGTGGGCGCGGGGTCCGGAGGGTGGTGCCGGGATCCCGCGCGGGCGTCGGGGTGGCGCTCAGAACCTGCGCAGGGTGGCGAGGACGTCGTCGAGCCAGCCGATCATCATGCGTTCGTACGCGATGCCGCCGCGCAGCACGGCGTGCTGGAGCTCGCGTTCGGCGTCGGGCGGGGTGCCGTCGTCGGGGCGCGGCGGGAAGTCCCGGGCCTCGCCCGCGCGGTAGTGGGCGAGGCGGTCGGTGTGGGCCTGCCGGTGCCGCTCGACCTCGCGGACGAGGCCGGCGGGGTCGTCGAAGGCGGCGCCGCGGATCTTCACGGCGAGGTCGTGCCGGACACTCTCGGGCTCGATCGGCTCGCGCAGCCAGGAGCTGAGGGCCGCGTGCCCGAGGTCGGCGACGGAGTACTCCTTCTTGTCCGGCCGCCCCTGCTGGGGGACGTCGCGGGCGGCGACCCAGCCGTCGTTCTCCATCCGCTTGAGCACGCGGTAGATCTGCTGGTGGGTGGCGGTCCAGAAGTAGCCGATGGACCGCTCGAACCGGCGGGCCAGTTCGTATCCGGACCCCGGCTTCTCCAGCAGGGACACGAGGATCGCGTGTTCGAGCGCCATGCCCCCGATCCTGCTATGCAACTGGTTGCATAGCAAGGCGGGCGCGCGGCGATGAGACGCGCCTCACCTCGCGGGGCGGCCGCCCGTCACGCCGTCTGGAAGACCGGAGCCAGCACCTCCGTCAGCCGCCGCTTCAGCGCTTCCGCGTGGCGCGGGCGTACGGGGGCGGGGGCGGCGGCCCGGGGCCGGACGCCGGTGTCGGCGAGGAGGTACAGCATGCGGAGGGTGCGCATGGCGTTGGAGGTGTGCGCGGCCGTGGTGGGGGCACCGCGCCGGCCGGCGGCGAAGTCCGCCTCGACGACGTCCAGCCAGCGCAGGGCGTCGGCCTCGGAGAGTTCCGGCCGGGTCAGGGTGCGGGCGATGCCCTGGGCGAGCCGGTCGTCCTCCTGCTGGGCGAAGAGCTGGTCGGTGGGGGCGACGAGCCGGTCGGCGGCGAGCGCGAGCATCGCGTCCGGGTCGACGTCCGGGTGGAGTCCGAAGGCGCCCAGCAGGTCGGCGCCGTGCGCGACGGCGTGCAGCCAGCCGAGCCGGGGGTCGTATCCCCGCAGGTCCGTCTCGGCCGGGTACCAGCGCCGGAAGGCGTCGACCCACGCCGGGTCGAGGTCGCCGCGGCCGACGATCATGTCGAGCACGAGCGGGGCGAAGGTGCGGGCCTGGATCTCGGGGTCGGCGAACCGCTCGGCCATCACCGAGCCGAGCCGGGCGCGCAGCGGCCGGTCGATGACGTCCCGTCGGATCCAGGTCCGCAGGACGACGTACGGGGCGCCGTCGCGGAGCTCCGGGTCGGGGTGGCGGAGGGCCTCGGCCAGTTCGGCGGTGAGGGCGGGCAGTTCGGCCGCCGCGGGGGCGGGGCAGTCGTTCTCGTACAGGCGCAGCCAGCGGTCGGCGTCGACCTGCGGCCTGGTGGTGTCGTTCGTGATCACGAGGCCACCTTCGGGGGGTTCCTCCGGCCGGGCAACCGATTATCGGACGGCAGGACGGGCGGGTCCGCTGTCGGTGCCGCTGACTACGCTCGGCGGCATGACTTCGCACCTGGTGGACGCAGCCTGGGACCGCATCGACCGCTGGCTCCTGGCACACGCGCCCCGTACCTTCGCCTCGCTCGCGCCGCCCGCGCGGGACGAGGACATCGCCGCGACGGAGCGGGAGTTGGGCGTCGCCTTCCCGCCCGACCTGCGGGCGTCGCTGCGCCACCACGACGGCGTCCTCCCCGGACCGGAGGCGTACCGCTTCGACAACCACGACCGGCCCCTCGGACTGCGCGGCATCGTGGAGGCGACCCGCTTCCTGCGGGGCTGCGCGGCGGACCTGGACGAGGAGGCGGCGGAGGGCTACTGGCTGCCCTGCTATGTGCAGTTCGGCTCGTACGAGGCCACGGCCGACGGTGTCGCCGTCGACTGCGACCCGCGCCGGGACACGTACGGCGTGATCGGGCGCTTCTTCGACGAGACGGGCACCGACTTCAGGACCGCCGACTCGCTGGGGGCGTACCTCACGGCCCAGGCGGACGCGCTGGAGACGCCCGGGCGTCCGGTCGTCTTCGCCGGCCGCGTGATCTGGGACGACGCGCCCGCGCGCCTGCCGGACTGGGACCCCGCCGACACCCCGCCGCCGGGACCGGAGCTGCCCGCGCCGCACCTTCCCGAGGACCCGGCGGAACGCCTGAAGGTCGGCTTCCTCCACGGACTCGACGAGCTGGCCGCCGTCGTCGCCACCCTCCCCGCGGAGCGCGTCGCCGCGGCGGCCCGGGCGCAGGCCCGCCGGCTGGCCGAGGAGACCGGCCTGGCGGCATACCCCGAGGTGTCCGCGGCCCTGGCCGCCCTCGACGCCGGCACCCCCGACCCGGCCCCCGACAGCCCCGCGCTCCTCCGGCTGCGCGCCGTCGCGGCGGCGGCCGACGCGCGCGGCGACCGGATCCGGTCCTTCGCCGCCGTCCAGCTGGCCCACGCGCTGCGCGGCTCCGCCTACCGAGCGGTCGCGGAGATACCCACCGCCCGCTCCCTCTACGTCCCGCACTGGCGCGACGACCTGCACGCCGACCTCGGCGCCCCACCGCTCCCCCCGGTCCCCGACGACGCCTTCTGGGCCGCCCTGCGCAACCCGGCGATCGACGCGGACGCGTACGCCGACGGATACGACGAGATCGGCGAGCCGGTCTAGCGCCTGCCCGGCGGACCACGGCCGTCATGCCGGGGCGGACGGTTCGTCCGCCTCCCGTTCGCCGGTCTCGCCGACGCTGACCAGGCCCGTCTCGTAGGCGACGATGACGGCCTGGGCGCGGTCGCGCAGGCCGAGCTTGCCGAGGATCCGGGCGACGTGCGTCTTCACGGTCGCCTCGGCCAGCTGGAGCCGGGCGGCCAGTTCCGCGTTGCTCAGTCCGCGCGCCAGCAGCCCGAGCACCTCCAGCTCGCGCGGGGTGAGCGAGGCGAGGTCGCGGTGGAGGGCGACGGTCTCGTCGCCGCGCCGGGCGAAGCGCCGGACCAGCCGGCGGGTGATGGCGGGCGCGAGCAGCGCGTCGCCGGTGCGGACCGTGCGGACGGCGGAGGCCAGGTGCTCGGGGGTGACGTCCTTGAGCAGGAAGCCGCTGGCCCCCGCCGACAGGGCCGCGTACACGTACCGGTCCAGGTCGAAGGTGGTGAGGATGATGACGCGGGGTTCGCCGGGGCCGCCGGTGAGGATCCGGCGGGTGGCCTCCAGGCCGTCCATCTCCGGCATCCGGATGTCCATCAGGACCACGTCGGGACGGGTGCGGCGAACCGCCTCGACCGCCTCGGTCCCGTTGGTCGCCTCGGCGACCACGTCGATGCCGTCGGCGCCGAGGATCATCCGGAACCCGGTGCGGACCAGGGTCTGGTCGTCGGCGAGGACCACACGCGGCGGCGGCTCGGTCACGGTGCCTCCAGGGGGATCAGGGCCTCCACACGGTAGCCGCCGGTCAGCCGCCGGGCGGTGACCAGCGTGCCGCCGTAGACGGCGAGACGCTCGCGCAGGCCGATCAGGCCCCTGCCGTTGCCCGTGGCGGCGCCCGGGCCGGGGCGGCCGCCGGTGTCGGTGACCTCCACCCGGAGCCGGTCCGGGCCGTACTCGACGGTGACGGCGGCGGTCGCGCCGGCCGCGTGCTTCACCGCGTTGGTCAGCGCCTCCTGGACCACCCGGTAGGCGGCGAGCCCGATGCCGGACGGCAGGTCGCGGGGCGGGCCGGTCACGGTCAGGGCGACCGGCAGGCCGGCGTCCCGGACGCGCCCGACGAGCGCGTCCAGCCGGTCGAGACCGGGCTGGGGGGCGAGCTCCGCCGGCGCGTCCGGCCGGTCCGCGTCCTCGTCGCGGCCTTCGTCCTCGTCGGCCATGGTGAGCAGCCCCATGACGTGGCGCAGTTCGGTCATGGCCGACCGGCCGCTCGCCTCGACGGCCAGCAGGGCCTCGCCGGCCTGCTCGGGCGAGGTCTTCATGATCGTGCGGGCCGCGCCCGCCTGGATGATCATCACGCTGACGTGGTGGGTGACGACGTCGTGCAGCTCCCGGGCGATCCTGGCCCGCTCGTGCTCGACGGCCCGGCGCAGCGCCTCGGCCTGTTCGCGTTCGAGCGCGGAGAGCCGGGTGCGGCTCTCGTCGGACCGCAGCCGCCAGGTGCGCAGCCCGACGGCGGCCATGGCCATCGGGACGAGGATGAGCAGGGCGATGTACTCGTTGGGGACGATCGGCGTCACCGAGTTCCCCGACGTGCCGACGAGGACGACGGAGACCGGCAGCGCCACCAGGGTCGCCACCCGGTAGGGGCTGTACACGGCGGCGCTGTAGACGGCGATGACGAAGGCGTAGAAGGTCAGCCGCAGCACGCTCTGCGGGGTCGCCAGCGTCGCCGCCGTGACGACGCACAGCACGGCGAGCGGGTAGCGGCGGCGCAGGGCCAGGGCGCCCGAGGCGACCACCGCGAGGGAGACCATCCAGACGAGGCCGGCGATTCCGGACGGGCGGGGCATCACGTACGTCGTCCCGAGGGCGGTCTCGCGGATCACGACGACGCCGACGTTGTCGATGCCGTAGTGGACGGTGACGGCGCCGAGGACCAGCGCCAGCAGGACGTCGAACCGCCGGGCGCGCGGGCCGGGCCGCGGGGGCGGGCCGGCCGGGACCATCGCGTCGCGGACGGTCCGCCGGACCGCCGCCCGGAGCCCCTCCGCCGTCGTGCGCACGTTCATCACCGGCCCATTGTCACCGCCGCCCCGCCCCGCGGGATCCGCCTCCGGGGCCGGTTCCGGCCCGGCGCGTACACCGGGCGCCTACATCGCGGGGATGACGTCCCGGCGGGTCGTCCCGGCGCGGTACGGGATGGGGTCCGGACGGGCGACGCGCGGGCGCCGGCCGCGCTCCTAGCGTTCACCCGGCCCGTCCCTCCCCCGTACCCGAGGAGCCTTCCCGTGACCACACCCGTGATCGAACTGCGTGGCGTCAGCCGCCGCTACGAGGGCGGTCCGCCCGCCCTCGACGACGTGTCGCTGACCGTGATGCCCGGCGAGGCGGTCGCGGTCCTCGGCCCCTCCGGCAGCGGCAAGTCCACGCTGCTGAACCTGATCGCGGGCCTGGACCGGCCCGACGCGGGGACCGTCACCGTCGACGGGGTGCGGGTGGACCGGCTGGGCGAGGCCGGAGCGGCGCTCCACCGGCGGGCCCGGATCGGCATGGTCTTCCAGTTCTTCCACCTGCTCGACGACCTGACCGTCACCGAGAACGTCGTGCTGCCCGCGCGGCTCGCGGGCACCGGCCGCCGCGAGGCCGGGCGGCGGGCGGCGGAGCTCCTGGAGAGCCTCGGCATCGCCCGGCACGCCCGCGCCCTGCCGGGACGGCTCTCCGGTGGCGAGCGCCAGCGCGTCGCGGTGGCCCGGGCGCTGATGAACCGTCCGGCGCTGCTGCTGGCCGACGAGCCGACCGGGGCCCTGGACCGGGCCGCCGGGGAGGACGTCGGCGGGCTGCTCGCCGCCCTCCACGCCGAGGGGCAGAGCGTCCTCCTCGTCACCCACGACCTGGCGCTGGCCCGCTCCTGCACGCGGCGCACGGTGCGGATCGCCGACGGCCGCCTCACCGAGGACTCCCGGTGAGCGCGCTCGGCGGGGTGGTGCGGTCGGGGGTGCGGCGGCGCCGGGTGCAGACGCTGGTGATCGGGCTGGCCACGATGATGGCGGTGGCCGCCTCCGTCCTCGGCGGCTCGCTGCTCGTGGTCTCCGGCGCGCCCATCCGCGACGCCTTCGCCCGGCAGCACGGCGCCCATCTGTCCGTGGAGTTCGACGCGGACCGGGTGGGCGACGGGCGGCTGGCGCGGTCGGCCGGGGCCGCGGAAGTGAGCGGGGCGGCCGGGCCGTTCCGCACGGCGACGGTCGCGCCGCGCGCGGACGGTTCGGGTCCCGGGTGGCCGATGACCGTGGTCGGCCGGGCCGACCCCGGCGGGGACGTGGACGCGGTGGCGCTGCTCGACGGGCGCTGGCCGGCGCGGCCCGGCGAGATCGCGCTGGCCGCCGACTCGCCGCTCTTCCCCGTGCTGGGTCAGCGGATCGGCTTCCCCGCGCTGTCCGGCGCCCCGGCGCTGACGGTGGTGGGGGTGGCCCGCTCGGTGACCGGGACCGCCGACGCGTGGGTGGTGCCGGAGCAGATGCCGGCCCTGACCGCGCCCGGCGGCGGCGGGTACCAGATGCTCTACCGCTTCGCCGACGCGAGCACCGCCGAGCGGGTCGCCGCGGGCGGGCGGGCCGTGACGGCCGGCCTGCCGGCCGGGGCCGCGGTCGGCGAGCAGTCGTGGCTGACGGTCGCGGCGAACGCCGAGCGCGACACCGCGGTCTACGTGCCGTTCCTCCTCGCGTTCGGGGTGCTCGGCCTGGTCATGTCGGTGCTCGTGGTCGGCAACGTCGTCGCGTCGGCCGTCGGCCTGGCGACCCGCCGCATCGGGATCCTCAAGGCGATCGGCTTCACCCCGGCCCAGGTCGTGCGGGCCTACGTGGCGCAGGCGCTGGTCCCGGCCGCCGCGGGCACGGTCGCCGGGGTCCTCGCCGGCCATCTCCTCGCCGTGCCGGTGCTGGCCGAGGCCGGGGAGGTGTACGGCACCTCCTCCCTGGCCGTCGCGCCCTCCGTGGACCTGGCGGTGGCCGGCGGGGTGCTCGGCCTGGTGGCGGCGACCGCCTGGGCGAGCGCCTGGCGGGCGGGCCGGCTGCGGACGGTCGACGCCCTCGCCGTGGGCCGTGCGGTCCCGTCGGGGCGCGGCCGGTGGGCGGCCCGACGGGCCGGGCGGCTGCCGCTGCCGCAGCCGGTCACGCTGGGTCTGGTGCGGCCGTTCGCGCGGCCGGTCAGGGCGCTGGCCATGGGGACGGCGGTGCTGTTCGGCGCGGTCGCGGTCACCTTCACCGTGGGGATGAGCGCCTCGCTCGGCCAGGTGATGCGGGCCAAGGCCCATGACGTGGCGGACGTCAGCGTGCCGGAGCCGCCGCCGGCCTTCGGTCCGCCCGGGGCCGGGCCGCCGCCCGAGTCCGGTGCGGAGCGGCGGCCCCCGGCCGCTGCCGCCGCCGTCGCCGCGGCGATCGAGGCGACGGCCGGCACCGGGAGGCACTACAGCGCCACCACGGTGCGGGCGACGGTGTCCGGGCCGTCCGACCTCGTCGACGTGGTCGCCTTCACGGGGGACGCCTCCTGGGGCGGTTACGCGATGGTCGCCGGCCGCTGGTTCGAGCGGCCCGGCGAGGCCGTGGTCCCGACCCCGTTCCTGGCCGCCACCGGCACCCGCGTCGGGGACCGGGTCACGCTGAACGGCCTGGCCGAGCCGGTCTCGGTGCGGATCGTCGGCGAGGTCCTGGACCCGCGCAACGACGGCATGCAGGTCTTCACCGACTTCGCGACCGTCGCCTCCGCGCGCCCGGACACGACGTCGACGAGCCATCACGTCGCGGTCACCGCGGGCACCGTACCCGGCTATGTGGAGGCGCTGAACGAGGCCCTGGCGCCGCTCGGCGTCACCGCGCGGGAGGGCGGGCTCCGCTCGGGGAGCGACATGGTCGTCACGCTCGACGCGCTGGCCGCGTTCCTCACCCTGCTGCTCGTCGCCGTCGCCGCGCTCGGCGTCCTCAACGGCGTCCTGCTGGACACCCGCGAGCGGGTCCGGGAGATCGGCGTCCACAAGGCGCTCGGGATGACTCCCCGTCAGACCGTGGCGACGGTCCTCACGTCGGTCGCCGTGACCGGGGCGGTCGCGGGCGCGCTGGGCGTCCCGCTCGGCGTGGCGCTGCACGGCCGGGTGATGCCCGCGATGGCCGAGGGCGTGGGGCTGCGGTTGCCCGCCTCCGTCACGGACGTGTACGGCGCGGGCACCCTCGGCGCGCTCGCCCTGGGCGGCCTGCTCATCGCCCTCCTCGGCGCCCTCCTCCCGGCCGGCTGGGCGGCCAGGACGCGCACGGCGACCGCCCTGCGCACCGAGTAGGTCGCGGACGCGCGCCGGAGGCCGGCGGCGGGCGGCCCCCCCCCGGCCGCGGCGCCGCCCGGGGGGGGGGGGGGGGCGGCAAACCCCACCCGGGGGCCTAGGTACGGGGGGCGCGCAAAGGGGGGAGGCGCGACG
>NZ_JBHYKM010000056.1:42373-43013 GCF_042741435.1 Streptomyces sp. NPDC058955
GTCACCGCGCGGCCGGGCGCGCGCCGCGCGCGGCGAGTCTGGGGCGTCCGGCCCCGCGCGCGGGGCGGGGGGCGCCCCCCGCCCCCCCCCGCCGCCGCCGGGTGGGGCGGGAGCGCCGTCATCCCCCGCCGTGCGCCGTCGGTCCGGGGGCCTCGAAGCGGGTGAAGGCGCTCCGCCGCGGAAGGCGGTAGACCTCGCGTCCGGTCACGGCGTTCAGGATGGTGGCGTTGCGGACGGCCCCGATGTCGAGGTTCGGGGCGGAGACGCCGTAGGCGTGGATCTCGGCGTTGGCCACGAAGATCCGGCCGGTGACGCCGTCGGCGAGGTCGACGGAGTGGTCGGCCCGGACCGCGGGCCGCCCCTTGGCGTCCCGTCGGATCAGCTTCTCGACCGGGGCCAGGAAGTCCGGGGTGCGCCGCCGGTAGCCGGTCGCCGCGACGACCAGGTCGGTGACGTGCTCGAACTCCCGGCCGGTGTCGAGGTGACGGCAGGTCAGCACCGTCCGCCCGGCGGGCTCCGCGACCGCGGCCTCGACGGCGACGCCGAAGCGCAGCGCGGCGCGGGCCGGGCCCCCCGGGCGCGGGGGGGGGGATTGGGGTGCGGGGGTTAGCGCCCGGGGGTGCGGGGGGGTACCCGGGGA
>NZ_JBHYKM010000056.1:43023-47717 GCF_042741435.1 Streptomyces sp. NPDC058955
CACCGCCCGGCCGCCGGGGGGGGCCCCGCCCCGGGGGCCGCGCGGGCCCCCCCTCCGCGCCCGCCGGGGGCGGCGCGGCCGACGTCGAGCTGGCGGCGGTAGAGGAGTTCGTGGATCTCCTCCAGGGTGTCCGTGGAGATGCCCTTGTAGAACTGCCACTGTTCCCGGACCAGCCGGTCCCGGACCTCCTCCGGCAGGGTGTGGAAGTAGCGCATGTACGCCGGGGTGGTCAGCTCCAGGTTCATCTTGGTGTAGTCGAGCGGCGCCCACGAGCCGGTCCGGGTCAGCCAGCTCACCGCCGGGCCGCCGTCGAGGTTGCGGGTCAGCAGGTCGGCGGCGACCTCGGCGCCGGACTGGCCGGAGCCGACCACGGTGACCCGCCCGGCGCGCGCCACGTCGGCGGCCCGGTGGAGGTAGTCGGAGGTGTGCAGCACCCGGTCGGAGGGCAGCCCGGCGAGCGCCTCGGGGAGGTGCGGGGCGGTGCCGATGCCGAGGACGAGGTGGCGGGCGCGCAGCCGGACGGCGGTGCCGTCGCCGCGTACCGCGCGGACGGTGAAGCGTTCCTCGCCGGCGTCCCAGTCGGCCTCCTCGACCCGGTGCGCGAAGCGCACGGCCGGCAGCCGCGCTGCGGCCCAGCGCAGGTAGTGCTCGTACTCGCGGCGGGAGGGGAAGAAGTTCTCCCGCACGGTGAAGGCGTACAGCCGGTCCATGTCGTGGAGGTACGCGAGGAAGGACAGCGGATGCCAGGGGGCGACGAGGGTGACGAGGTCGGCGAGGAAGTTCACCTGCATCGACGCGTCGCCGAACATCATGCCGCGGTGCCAGGTCAGCTCCGGGGTCTCCTCCAGGACGACCAGGTCGAGGTCGTCGACGGTGGAGGCGAGGGCGGCGAGGCCCAGGTTGAAGGGGCCGCAGCCGATGGCGACGACGTCGTGGTCGGTGGTGGGTCCGCTCATCGGGGCAGGTCCTCCGGCGTGCGCGGGCGGATCATCAGGGCGGCGGTCTTGTCGGGGAACTCGACCTTGCCGGCGGGCCGGAATCCGGCGGCCTCGAAGGCCCTGAGCGAGGGGCCGTTGTGCACGTCGGGTTCGGCGACCACGCGGGTGCAGGCGGCGTCCGCGGCCAGCAGGCCGTCGGCGAGGGCGCGCAGCAGCGTCCGGCCGAGGCCCTTGCCGGTGCGTCCCGCCTCGCCGATGGCGATGTGGACGCCGAGGTCGTGGGGCAGCTCGGGGTAGTGGCCGGCGAGCCGGTCCCGTAAGACCCGGTAGACCTCGACGTACGCGACCGGTTCGCCGTCCAGGTCGACGAGGACGGGCAGGATCGCGTCGCCGGCCAGATGGCCGGCGATCTCCTCGTGCCAGCGTTCGCGCGGCCACGCCTGGTGCCAGAAGGCGTCGATGTGCGGGGACCGCATCCAGCCGTGCACGAGGTCCAGGTCGGCGCCCTCGGCGCGGGCGACGCGGGCCGTCCAGCGGCCGGGCAGCAGGGGCAGCGGCGGGCCCGGGACGGTGCCGCCGCCGGTCTGCGGGTCGGTGCTCACGGGGTGGCCTCCTGGAGGGGGTTGGGGGCGTCGAGGTAGACGGACTGGGCGTCGAGCGGGGCGAGCACCTCGTCGATGCCGTGCAGCCGGGTGAGGAGGTTCCCCTTGCAGGGCAGGGTGTCCGCGGTGAGCCAGCGGCGGGCGAGCCGGTCGCCGTCGGGGCCGGCCGCGGCCAGGGCGGGCAGCGCGACGCGCAGCCGCTCGGCGAGGACGGCGAGCAGCCGTCGCTCGTCGGCCAGTCCGTCGACGGCGAGGCAGCCGACGACCGACAGGGCCTGGTTGCGCAGCAGGTAGTAGGAGAGCCGGTCGTCGACCAGGGCGTCGTCGACGACGGCGAGGGTGGAGGTGTCGGCACCGAGCCGCTTGAGGAGGCCGGGCAGGTGCGAGCCGGCCAGGTAGTAGCCCTGGTTGTCGCGGAAGGTGGCGCCGGTGACCCGGCCGTGCTCGTCCAGGCGGACCAGGGTGTTCTGCTGGTGGGCCTCCAGGCCGATGCCGGTGGCGGCGTACAGGTGGAGCATGGGGACGAGGACGTGGTCGGTGTAGTCGGCCGTCCACTGCTCGGCCGCGCCGGGGCCGAGCGCGGCGACGAGGTCGCCGAGGGCGCTGCGGCCGAGGCCGGGGCGGGGCGCCACGAGGCCCACCAGGCAGCGCAGCCGCGCGATGTCCCGGGGGACTTCGCGGACGGCGACGTCGAGCCCGGTGACCTCGGGGCCCTCGGGGCGGTCCGGTTCGTCGACGGCGATCCAGGCGGGGTCGCGGGTGATGGCGAAGCCGGGGTGGGCGGCGAAGGTGGCGTCGGCGTGTCCGGCGTCGAGGAGGCGGTTGATCTCCAGGCCGCGGCGCAGTTCGGTACGGGTGGACTCGCGGCGCGAGTTGGTGAGCCGCAGGCCGAGGGAGAGCTTCAGCATCACGACGGCGTCCGGCCGGTAGACGGTCCGGACACTGGACGTCGGCCACCAGGCGGGGCCCCGTTCGCCGAGGGGTTCCAGGGCGCCGGAGGCGAGGAGCGCCCGGACGCGGGGGCGGTGCAGCAGGTCGCGGGCCTGCCAGGGGTGGGCCGGGATGAGCACCCGGCCGTCGTCGGGGCGCTGCCCGGCGAGGTCGGCGAGGAGCGCCACGGTGTCGCGGCCGGCCAGCGAGGGCGCGCCGTCGACGGCGTCGTGGGAGACCACGGAGGCGTCGGCGGCGAACCAGTGCAGCCGGAAGGAGCCGCGCAGTTCGGGCGAGAAGGCGCGGGCCTCGTGGTCGGAGACGCCGTCCCGGCTCTTGGGCGCGGGATGGTTCAGGTGGCCGAGGAGGAGGGCCTGTTCGGCGTCGAGGAAGCCGTCCACGCCGGGGGGCGGGGTGGGGTGGGCGCGGCGGTCGGCGATGAAGGTGGCGACCCTGCGGACGGATTCGGCGGTGCGCTCGACGAGGTCGGCCACCTCTCCGGCGGGGACTCCCCCGGGCCGGCCGCCGCCGCGTACGGCCGCCTCGGTGGAGAGCAGGGCGACGGCGGTCACCGGGTCGGCGGTGTCGCCGAGCGGGCCGCCGGGGCCCTCCAGGCGGGTGGGGCCGAAGCGGTGCCAGCCGGTGGGCGAGCGGTGGGTGACCTCGGTGACGAGGGTCAGTCCCGCGGTGGGCAGGTCGATCCGGAGCGGGCCGGGGGCGACGGGGGTGTGCGTCTCGCGCAGCCAGCAGCGCAACAGCGCCTCGATGTGGGCGTGTTCGGAGGCGCCGCGGGCGTCGCGGGTGTGCAGGGGGTCGGCCTGGGCGGGTGGCGCCGTGGTGGTGGTGCTCATGCGGCGTCGTCCTCCTTGATGAGTCGTGCGCAGGTGCGGCCGGCGTCGAGGACGGCGTCCACGAGGGCGTCGATGTCGTCGGTGGTGGCGGTGGGGTTGAGCAGGGTGAACTTCAGGCAGACCCGCCGGGGCGAGCCGGGGCCGTCGGTGGCGGCCTCGGTGCGTCCGATGAGCGCGGTGCCGGTCTCCAGGAGGTGGCGGCGGAGGGCGGCGTTGAAGGCGTCGGAGTCGGCCGGGTCGGCGGTGCGGTGGCGGAAGAGGACGGTGGTGAGTTCGGCCGGGGCGACCAGTTCGAGGTCGGGTTCGGCCTGGATGCGGCGTTCGGCGTGCCGGGCGAGGTCGTGGCAGGTGTCGACCATCCGCCCCAGGCCGGCGCGGCCGTAGGTGAGGAGGGTGGCGGCGGCCTTCACGGCGTCGGGGCGCCGGGTGGTCTGGAGGCTGCGGCCGAGCAGGCCGTCGTAGCCGGCCTCGGAGTCGTCGGCGGGGTTGAGGTAGGCGACCTGGCGGTCGAGGGCGGTGAAGGCGGTGGTGTCGGAGACGAGCAGCACGCTGGCGGCGGCCGGCTGCCAGCCGATCTTGTGCAGGTCGAGGGTGATCGAGTCGGCCAGTTCCAGGCCGGCGAGGCGGTCGGCGAGCCGGTCGGAGAAGAGGGCGCCGAAGCCGTAGGCGGCGTCGACGTGCGTCCACATGCCGTGTCCGGCGGCGATCTCGGCGATCTGCGGGAGGGGGTCGACGGAGCCGAAGTCGGTGGTGCCGGCGGTGGCGACCACGGCGACGGGGGTGCGGTCGGGGCCGAGCGCGTCGAGGGCGGCGCGCAGGGCGTCGGGGCGCATGCGGCGCCGGTCGTCGACGGGCACGGGGTGGACGGCGGCCTCGCCGAGTCCGAGGGCGGCGCAGGCCCGGTGGGTGGAGAAGTGGGCGAGTTCGGAGCAGAAGACGACCGGTCCGGGCAGTGCGGCGACGCCCTGCTCGCGGGCGTCGATGCCGCGCCGGTGGGCGGCGGCGTCGCGGGCGAGGAGCAGCCCCATCAGGTTGGAGAGGGAGCCGCCCGGCGTGAGGACGCCGTCGGCGCGCTCGCCGAGTCCGGCGAGGCCGGTCAGGGCGCCGATGAGCCAGCGTTCGACGGCGAGGGCGGAGGGGCCGGAGTCGTAGGTGTCGAGGGAGGCGTTACCGGCGCTCGCGAGGACGTCGGCGGCGACCGCGACCGACAGCGCGGGGGGCTGGAGGTGGGCGGCGGCGCGGGGGTGGGAGAGGTCGATGCCGTGCTCGACGAGGACGGTGGCGAGCAGGCCGAGGGCGGCGTCGGGGGCCCGTGCCCCGCGGGGGGGTTTGGGCGGGGGGGGCGCCCGCGGGGGGGGGGCGCGCCCCACGGC